>CAIYBH010000181.1 GCA_903924405.1 uncultured Planctomycetaceae bacterium
GATTTTGCAGCAGACCCTGCGCGCCCTTTCGGACCAGGAAGCCGTCCGGAAGTAGTCAGCGGACCAATGCCGTGCCTCACCCCTGACCCTCGCTCTGACCAGCGTTCTGTGATTGCAGCCCCAAAGACGGGCCGCTCCAGCACCGCAGGTGCGCATCGTCCGTGGACGGCGACTCCAGCCAACCGTCAACCGCCTCTTCTCGACGCAGTCGGCGTGATACAGCTTTGTGTCTGACAACAAACCAGCCAAGCACCAGCTCCGCACGCAAAAACAGCCTGCGCCGAGCCAGGGAGAATACGCGCGTTCGTCGTACGAACGTGAGTGCTGACCCTGAATGTGGTGATTTTGCAGGCGACGAGCGTGGTGCTACCAGGTGGTTCTTATTTGATTTGATGGTCTTGAATCGGCTGAAGCCGCGGCCATCGTCCCCAGCACACTCGATCCAGGCACCATTCGTCCTGACCTTCGAGAAATCAAATTGGTTCCGATTCTTCACGACGGCATCCAAATTGATTTCAGTGACAACAGGTTGTTCAGTGTCAGAATCCCAGGATGTCACCATCTCAAATAGCCTGGGATGAATTCGTCCGACGACTGCTGAAGCGTCCGTCTCTGAAGCAGCGACCGAGGCGGACACGCATATTGCCATGAAGAGAAAAGTCAGAAACGTTGTCATCTCAATACGATCTGTGGAGTGAGTTACCGAACGACCGGGATGAGCCGGTTGCCGCGACTGGTTTCTCCAATGCGTGTGCAGGCCGACGGGAACTCGGCTGGATTTTGTACGCCCAACGTGGGCGTGAACTTGTGGGGTGCAAGTCCGCTGTACGAAAACAGGAATTGATTTGAAGGCAGGATACCCTATGTAACCAGTCAATCGAAGTACGAGGCGAGGGCAGTTGCGGCAGGCAACGCGCCGTGGATAGGAAGCCTGCGAAATGTGATGCGTAAGGGCCGGACTGATTTGTCGCTGCCGGACAGATGCTTGCCAAAGTTGCGAGGCTACGAACAGAAACGTCATAGAGGCTCAGAGAGTTCCTGACGTGAGGTGCCCGTGCACAGCAAAATCGTTCCCGATAGGCTCAGGGGTAGATGATCCCGTGTGCCACGCACCTTGTGCAGATCCTCACTGGACAGCGCCATGGTGGGGCGGATGTTCGGGCTTCAAGTGAGGCTCTGCCTGCGGTTTACATGGTGAAATCTGAGCAATGCGTGGTCAAAAACATAATCGCATTTTTACCACGGAGGACACGGAGTTCACGGAGGAATCGCAGAGGCCACAAAACGGTTGTTCGTATCTTAAAAGACTCGATGTTTTTGCGTTTCCCCACTATGCGGGACGTGCAAACTGCACCCCGACCATGACGCTGTCCCGCTAAGCACCCCGAACCGGGTATCAGAATTCGAGTCACGTGCAGATTTCGGTTCTCTGCCAACACCTCACGGGGTGGAATCGCATTTTTGCTGTGTTCCCGGTGACGGGAGGCCGGGCCACAAAAAATCCGACTGTTTTGTGGATTCGGGGCTGGGATTGTGGGTGACAGGAGTGCGGTGACGTTGTTAATCTGGGGGTCCCTCGGAAACGTCCTTCGTTTCAGCATCCCCACCATGACTTCTGGTTGTCCCGCCATGGCAATGCGTCTTCCGTTTCAATTGCTGCTGTGTGTGTTGTCCTTCGGGGCAGCGGGTGTGCAGGCGCAGCAGCCTGTGGATTTCGACAACGACATCCAGCCGATCCTGACGCGATTTGGCTGCAACAGCGGGCCGTGTCATGGTAAGGCGCGAGGGCAGGGTGGTTTCCAGTTGTCGTTGCTGGGCTTTGATTCTCAGCAGGATCATGATGCGATTGCCAAAGAGGGGCGGGGTCGTCGAGTCTTTGCGGGTTCGCCAGAGCAGA
>CAIYBH010000182.1 GCA_903924405.1 uncultured Planctomycetaceae bacterium
GGTACCAATAGCCTAAAGGCCCGAAGGGTGCTCCGCACTATTGGTACCTGACCCCTTTTCTGCCGCCGCACTATTGGTTCCTGACCCCTCTTCTGCACGCACCACTACCTGCCACGCTCCAGTGGCCACGCCACCACCCCCACGCGTGCCGCCCACGCCTCATACATTGCCGCCATCTCACGCACACGATCCCCATCCGTAGACGAACGATCGTTGGCCTCGACGCGGTCCGTGGCCATGTCGTACAACTCCCAGGGCTGGCCATGCTTCGCGACCAGTTTCCAGTCCCCCATTCGCACCGCGCGATTGCCTTCGTGCTCCCAGTACAGTGCCTCCCGGTCCGGATTCACTCCCCCGAAAACAGGCCGCAGACTCAGTCCTTCCAGCGGCGTCGAGTCTTCGGGGTAGTCCGCTCCGGACACTTCCACACAGGTCGCTGCAAGATCGATCAGATGTCCCGGAAAATGCCGCAACTCACCTTTCGCGGAAATCCCCGCTGGCCAGTGCACAATCAACGGTGAACTGATCCCGCCCTCGTGCACCCAGTGCTTGTACTCCCGAAATGGTGTGTTGGAAACATTCGCCCACGCACGGCCGTAACCCACATAGGTGTCCGCCGGTCCCGGCATGACCGACTTGCCCATTCGCACCGGAAAGCCGTCACGAGTCTGCGCCGGTGTGCTGCCCGGGGTCGCAAACTCCGTCGCACTCATCACCGGCAACGTGGCGGCTGCCGGTCGCGGAATGTCCGGATGCTGCTTGTTCCCACTCCGCCCCATCAGCTCCGCACACCCACCATTGTCCTGCAGGTAAAAAATCAAGGTGTTATCGAGCTGCTCAGTTCGCTGCAGCGTCTGCACCAACTGCCCAATTCCCTGATCCATCCGATCCACCATGGCCGCGTACACTTCCATGCCCGCCGCCTCCCAACGCTTGTCCACAACCTGTTCCCAGTTGCCCGCCTGAGGCGACAGACCCTGAGCTGGATCAATCAATCCCAGAGCGGCCGCCTTTTCCAGACGCGCTGCACGGATCGGCCCATATCCCGCGTCATAACGCCCACGGTACTTCGCAATGTCCTCCGGAAGAGCCTGCATGGGCCAGTGCGCTGCCGTATACGCCACATACAAAAAGAATGGCTGAGTCGGCGATTGCCGCGCATGCTCATCCACATATCGAACCGCATGCTCGGTGATGGCATCCGTGTAGTAATACGTCTCTGGCTGGTACTCCGCATCCGCATACGGCGAAATCTGAGTGTTGTCACGCACCAGGGACGAGGGGTCGTAAAAACTTCCAGCCCCATGAATCGTCCCATAAAAACGATCAAAACCCCGCTGCAATGGCCAATTGTGCCGCGGGCCCTCTGCCGCCGTATGCCGAGTCACATGCCATTTTCCAACGGCATAGTTGCGATAGCCCGCCGGTCCCAGCACCTCCGCAATCGTCCGACAGGAACTATTGAGATTTCCCTCGTATCCCGGCAGCCCATTGTCATCCATCATGTGCCCCACACCGGCCTGATGAGGATACAAGCCCGTCAGCAGACTGGCCCGCGTCGGACAACAACGCGCGGTGTTGTAAAACTGACTGAAGCGCAGGCCCCCAGCCGCCAGACGATCCAGGTTTGGTGTCGCTATCTCGCCGCCGTAACAACCGACATCAGAAAACCCCATGTCGTCGCTCAAAATCACCACGATGTTCGGACGCGACGCCGCTTCACTGCCCAGGACACTCGCACACCGCAGCCCCCCGCCCGTCACCACGACCATCACGGCCGCGATCACCCGCCAGCATCGCCTCTGCTCAGTCACCATCCCCCTCGCTCCTCTACTCACTACTTACTATTCACTACTCACTACTCACCACCCACTACCCACTAAACACCGGCGTCTTCCCAGTATCTCCCGCGATCTCACGCACATATTTCGGCACCGCATATCCCGGCAGTCGCGCCTGCAGTTCCGTGATCAATCGACGCCCCAACTCCTCTGACACTTCAAAATGCGCCGTGCCCGCCACTCGATCCAGTTGATGCAGGTAATACGGCATCACACCCACATTGATCAGCGATCGACTCAACCCCTCCAGGGCTGACAGGGAATCATTCACCCCGCGCAGCAGCACCGCCTGATTCAACACCGGCAATCCCGCTGCCACCAGTCGCCGTAATGCGTCCCGACAATCCCCCTGAATCTCTGCCGGATGATTGGCATGCACCACCATCACGACCTGCGGTCGGAGCCCCGTCAGCAGACCAGTCAGGCTCTCTGTGACCCGCGATGGCAACACAATCGGTAGTCGCGTATGAATCCGAACGCGTTCGATCTGAGGAATCTGCTCGATCCGCCGACACAACTGTTCCAGCCGCTGATCGTTCAGCATCAGCGGATCCCCCCCACTGAGAATCACTTCCTGAACGTCACCGTCCCCCTCGATCGCACGCAGCGACAACTCCCAGTCGTCCAGCCGATGCGGTTCGGCCGAATACGGATAATCACGGCGAAAACAATAGCGGCAATGCACCGCACAGGCCCCCGCAGCGATCATCAGCACCCGGCCATGATACTTCTGCAGAATTCCCGGAGCACGCCGCGCTTGCAGATCCCCCACCGCGTCCGTCACAAACCCGTCCACCGTCTCCCGCTCCTCCTGCCGTGGCAGAACCTGCAGCAACAGTGGATCTGTGGGATCGCCCGGACGCATCCGCGCGAGAAAACTCTCCGGAACCAGCACGGGAAACCCCTGAAGCTCCTCATCCGCCAGACCACCAACAACCTGCTCCGGCTGCAGCTCCAGCCGCTTGAACAGCTCTGCCGACGTACGGATCGCCCGCGACAAGTCACGCTGCCACGGCTGCCCGACAGCCGAAAGACCATCTGCAGTGATGCTGGATTGTGGCAAGGCTGCACCCGGATTCATGAACCACGGCATTCTGAAGAAAATGAAACAGCAGGTCACCGCATCACAATCACGGCAACACCCACCAGTGTGGCCTGCAGTATAACAGAAATTGTCGGCATGAGGCATCCTGCACTCGCAGCAGGGCCATGGCCATCGCCAAGCCACCCGCGAATCCCTCCAGCTCCCCGCACCACGGTGGGATGGCGAAACGGTGTCAAGCCCACAGATAGTCGCGTTTCGCTCCGTCGAAACGAAATTCCTGCTTTTTCACGGCCGAACTCGACATACCGTCACCCTTGCATCATCAAGCTGAGAACGCCCCTGAACTCCCCTATTGCCGTCGTTTCGCCATCCCAGCACCGCCCCCAAAAGCCTTCCCCCCCGACACCATCATTCGGCCCAACACATCTCACGGGCAACTTTCGTGCCCTTCGTGGTCCAACTCCCCACCGATTTCAATGACACCCCGCCCCGAACAGCTGTTTTCCGTGTGATCCGTGTCTTCCGTGGTTCCAACAACCCATTTCTTTCTCAACACGGATCTGTCCTGCGTTTCATCCGTGTTATCTGTGTCATCCGTGGTCAAACCCCAACACACCACCACAGCCGCTTTTTTCGTGACTTTTCGTGTCTTTCGTGGTTCAACTCACCACTGTTTTCAACGCACGGGAACAGGGATGGCGAAACGGTGTTCAACCAGAAGGAAGATTGTCGCGTTTCGCTCCGCCGAAACGTGCGTCCAGCGTTCACCCGCACACCGGCGAGCGGGGGGGCAACCCACCGAGACCTCTGTAGGTGTTGTGGTGCACGTCAAGGTGTTCGTCTCGGTGGGCTCACGCCGCACCGCTCGCCTTTTTGGCAGACGCCGCGCTGGCCCCTGACCGCATTCCCCTCACAACACAATCTCATCCCCCGTTGCCGTCCGAAACACCGCCTGCAATCCCTGCTCAGGCGCGCCCTCCGCAAAATCCAGCTCCACCTCACCGCGAAACCCCAGCCCCTGCAGTCGGCTCAGCGCATCACTGGCCCCCGCCCCCCGCGCCGTCAAACGGACCAGCGTCACAGGACTGAGCGGAAGTCGAGTGGCCGGATGGGGTGCCGCATCCCACTGAATCAGAGACGGCAGGACGCCTCCCAGCGGGAGCGAACCATCGGCTGGAATGGTGATCTGCCACGACAACGCTCCACGACTCATCGCCTCCACCGGCCCCACCAGGGGTCCCAACGCTGCGGCATCCGCGGCGATGCGCGGAGTTCTCACGACCCACGTGGCCAATCGCGGGGCATCTCCCGGACGCAGATCATCCAGCGCGAACCAGCGCGGACGCAACCCCGCCGGGGCATCAGGAGCCACAGAAATGACCTCCAGATACGCACGGGGCCCCACACGCAGCAGGGCGTTATGAGTCCCCATGCGGTGATGATGGCCGCCTGGCAGCATCGAACACCCCAGCCGACGCTCCACGAAATCGATCCCGGACGCAAGATCCGGAGCTGTCACCACCAAATGATCCAGTTCCACCCCAGCCATCCACTCGACTCCCAATCCACCCCAACAGCCCCTCAGCACCACACCAGCTTTTTTCGTGTCTTTCGTGTATTTCGTGGTTCAACTCCCCCATATCCCTCTCAACACGAACCCGTCATGCGTTTCATCCGTGTCATCTGTGTCATCCGTGGTCAAACCCCAACACTCAACCCCGCACCACACCGTTTTTTCGTGTCTTTCGTGTCTTTCGTGGTTCCACCAACCCCCTGATCCCCAGCCTCCCACAACCCCGAACATCAGTTTTTCCGTGTCTTCCGAGTATTCCGTGGTCCCACTCCCCCATATCCCCCTCAACACGAACCCGTCCTGCGTTTCATCCGTGTCATCTGTGTCATCCGTGGTCAAACC
>CAIYBH010000183.1 GCA_903924405.1 uncultured Planctomycetaceae bacterium
CGGTCCAGCTCAAGCTGCAGTGATCGCTGGGTGGGGCGAGCCACCTTCTTGCGGGCTGTGACCAGTGAGCGTTCATGCTGCGTCAGCGTGGTGAGGAATGCTGCGGGGCAGGAAAACAGTCGTTTTTTGAGCGTCTTCAGTACGAACTCGGTCGCAAAGCGTTCCGTTTGATCGTCGGCGTGGGACGTGCGGAGTCGCGTGTATTCCTTCAGAGCCGCGTGGACTCTGCGTTCTTCGTCCGAATACGGAACCTCGATGGGCTTCAGAATGCGTGGCGGAAAGCGGCGAATTCCGAGGTGATTGAAGGCAAACGACGGATCACTTTTCAGGCGGCGAACCATGACGGCTTCCAACTGCCGGCGGTCCGGATCGCTGATGCGTGAAAATCGCTGGTTGTCCAGCAGTTCCAGCAAGGCGCTGAAACTTTCGCGATAGCCGTTGTGCGGCGTCGCTGTCAGGAACAGTTTGTGTTCAAAGTGAGGCACCAGTTGCCGCAGCGACTGTGTTCGCAGCGAATCGGCTGCGTACTGACCGACTCCGGAAGGAGCACAGTTGTGGGCTTCATCGACGATCAGCAGGTCATATTTTCGCGGGTAAATGGATTCGCCGGGTGCGGGCAGGGTTTCACGGAACAGCCGCATGGGCCGTTCGCGTTTCAGAAAGTCAATGCTGGTGATCAGGCGTGGGAAGTGGGACCACGGATTCACATGAATGCCTCGGCGACGACGCAATTCGCGCATCAGGCTGGAATCCACGATGCGAAAATCGAGACCGAATTTGTCTCGCATCTGTTCCTTCCACTGGATCTGCAGGGACGAGGGGCAGACGATGAGAATTCGGCGGGCGCGGTGCCTGAGCATCAGTTCGAGGGCCACCATGCCGGCTTCGATGGTTTTGCCAAGGCCAACGTCATCGGCGATCAGCAGATTGACGCGCGGCATCTGGATGGCTCGGACGACCGGATCCAGCTGATAGTCTTCCAGTTCGATACCGCTGCGGAACGGGGCCTGGATGTTTTTGTGGTCGGCGGATGAGGACGCTCCCCAGCGAACGGCATCGAGGAACGCATCCAGTGTTTGTGGGGAATCAAACCCGGTGGGCTCGGGCAGTGCCACCTTTTCGATGATTCTGGCGCCCGGTTCAATTTCCCAGACGACCTGCAGTTCCTCCCCCGGACCGTCATCTTCGATGGACGCGAGGGTGAGCAGCGTCTGCGCGGAGGTTCCGGGCAGTTGCATGGCGGGAGTGGGCAAGGTTCCGGGTTTGACCTCGGTCACCACCCACTGGCGTGACCGAACCTGCACCACCTGTCCCAGTTCGGGCACGTTATGGGTGGCAATGTCGCTTTCCGACAGTTCCAGAGTAGCCATGGTTGACGTCTTGCCGGGTGCGTGATGAGGGGGAAGGTGATCCCACGTCTTGTGGCGTTCACCGGTGGTGGAGGACAGGACCGCGGCGAATCCGGCTGAGGCTGAAGAGCGACCCTGGGAGATCACTACCGGACACCCCGCCTGAGTGGGAAGTCTACCAAAACCGAATTCGGCAAAACAGCAGCAGACCGGCGAAAAAAGTCCGTAAAAAACTCGAAATTTACGACAGTTCCACTAGCTATCGACAGGGTTGGACAAACTTGTGTCCAACCTGTGGCTGCCACCTGATCCGAGGGGCTCTCAGGGCATTCGTCAGGCATCCTCGCACAGAACAAGAGGTTCCGGTGGCGTGCAATGTGGGAACGGGAACCTTTGTTGATCGATCCGAGTTCAGCGGGACTGCCGAAACAGTTCCGGTCGGTCGATCAGGAAACAATCCATGCTGCACCAGCTGTGCCCCCCAGCCCTCGTCTTCCAGAAAACAAAACCTGAAAACCTGACACCGCGCCGCTGCTCCCGTGGCATGCTGTCCGGGGCTCAGAAAAGCGGTGGCAGGAACTGCTGGCAAGAAGCCGGCTGAGGAGTCTCTGAGGCTCCCGTCGAAGCGGCGGGGGAGGCTGACGGTGCCTGCTGACACTGTGCATGCTGACGGTCCATGGCTGCGGGTGGTGGAAGCTTTCGGCGTGGGGCCTGGTGTTGAGTCGGTGCTGAGCGTTTCATGTCCTGCGAGGGCCGCAGTCCTTGCAGATCCGGCCGCTGTCGCCTATGTTGAGCAATCAGTGTGGTTGCTCCGGGTGGTGCTCTCCGCAAGGTTCCACCCGCCGTTGCCCCTGTAACCACCTCAACGGTCGTCGAGTTTCGTCTGGCCGTCCCACCGATTGCCAATGGCAATGCCACTGTCCCTGCCACTGCTTCTTCCCTGCCCTCCAGCAAAGACTCACCGATGTCCAGTATTCCGGAGACACTCTCGGCCGATGATCAGCAGCGCGCCCAGCGGCTGGTTGCGGCCTGTAACAAGGTCCGCGCTGAGGTCAGCCGGGTGATTGTGGGCCAGCAGGACGTGGTTGAGCAGCTGCTGATTGCGATCCTTGCCAGAGGGCATTGTCTGCTGGAGGGGGTCCCTGGTTTGGCCAAGACGCTGATGGTGCGTTCGCTGGCGGATGCGATGACACTGTCGTTCCACCGCGTTCAGTTCACGCCCGATCTGATGCCGGCAGACATCACGGGGACGGACATTATTCAGGAGAACCGGCAGACGGGGCACCGGGATCTGGTCTTCGATAAGGGCCCTATCTTCACTCAGATGCTGCTGGCTGACGAGATCAACCGCACTCCACCGAAGACTCAGGCGGCCCTGCTGGAGGCGATGCAGGAACATAAGGTGACCGTGGGAGGGACGACGTACACGCTTGAGGAACCGTTCTTCGTACTGGCCACTCAGAACCCGATTGAGCAGGAAGGCACCTATCCGCTCCCTGAGGCTCAGCGGGACCGGTTTCTGTTGAATGTCATTGTCGACTATCCGAGCCGGGACGAGGAGGGCCAGATCATCGACCGCACCACGTCCACTCAGTCGGATGTACCGGCCCCTGTGGTGAGTGGTCCGGAGATTCTGGAGTGTCAGTCGACGGTGCGTCTGGTTCCGTTGCCCGCGCATGTTCGCAATTTTGTGCTGGACCTTGTGCGTTCCGCGCGTCCGAAAGACCCCGGCTCAGCGGCCTGGGTTCGCGAACAGATCGACTGGGGGCCCGGTCCGCGAGCCAGCCAGCAGCTGGTGTTGGCGGCCAAGGCCCGGGCACTGCTCAAGGGCCGCTACCACGTCACTCTGGAGGACGTCGAGGCGCTCGCCCTGCCAGTGCTGCGTCATCGTATTGTCCCCACATTCAGTGCCGAGGCTGATGGGGTCAGTGTGGATGACCTGATCCGCCGATTGCTCCGTGAAGTTCCTCGCCCCGATCGCAAGCTGCTGTAGGTACTGTATGTCAACAGGCTCCAGGGTACTTTCCGCCAGCGACGTCAGTCGCCTCAGCGGCCTGCAGTTGCTGGCAAAGCAGGTGGTTGAGGGCTTTGCATCGGGACTGCATCGTTCGCCGCACAAGGGCTTCAGCGTGGAGTTCCGCGAACATCGTCCGTACGTGCCCGGCGACGATCTACGAACGATCGACTGGAAACTGTTCGGCAAAACCGACCGGCTTTACATTCGCGAGTACGAAGAAGAGACCAACGTTCGCTGCACATTGCTGGTCGACTGCAGCGGGTCCATGGGTTACCGCGGTACCCGCAGCGACGGTCTGTCTAAGCATGAATATGCCGTGCGCACGGCCGCGTGTCTGTCGTGGCTGATGCTGCAGCAGCAGGACAGCGTGGGACTGGTGACCTTCGACACGACCATTCGCCGGTACATCCCGCCGCGCGCCCGCCCAAGGCATCTCAGACACATTATGACGGAACTGGCCAGTCAGCAGCCCGGCGACGAAACTCAGCTGGCCGACGTCTTCCATCAGATTGCCTCACGCATCCACCGCCGGGGCATCGTGATGATCCTGTCGGATCTGTTCGGCAACGTCGAACAACTGATGAAAGCCCTTGCCCACTTCCGTCACGCCCGACATGAAGTGGTAATCTTTCAGATCTGGGATCCGGATGAACTGGATTTTCCGTTCCGCCAGTGGACGCAGTTCGCCAGTCTGGAAAATTCTGCGCAGCGACATCTCGTCGACCCCGCACAACTCCGCAAAGCCTATCTGCAGAAGCTTCAGGAATACCGCGACCAACTGGCTCAGGGCTGTAGCCGCAACCGAATTGCCCTCGTCCCTCTGGTCACCAACCAGCCTTCCGCGGATGCTCTGGCCGCATGGCTGGCGATACGGAGGCGCAGCCGATGAGTCTGCTCAATCCGGCGCTCGCCATCGGTGCCATCGCCCTGCTGATACCACTCCTCATTCATATCTTCAACCGCAGTCGCTTTCGCACCATCGAATGGGGCGCGATGCATCTGCTGGAGTCGGTGATCAGTCAGAACCGACGTCGGTTTCGCGTCGACCAGCTGATCCTGCTGCTGATTCGCTGTCTGATCCCGGCGATTCTGGCGTTTTGTCTGGCCCGACCGGTGCTCACGGGCCGCGGACTGCTGGGCGATGCTCCTTCCGCCCTCGTCGTGCTGCTCGACAATAGCTATTCCATGGAAGTGGCCGATCCCACGGGGTCTCGTTTCACCGCCGCCGTGGAATCCGCCTGTCAGATCATCGGTGAACTGCCCCGTGGTTCACAGGTGGCTGTGGTGCTCACAGGCGGTCGACCAACGCTGCTCTTCGATACCCCCCAGGCTGATCGACAGACCGTCCTGCGGCGACTGCGGCAACAGAAGCCGGGCTTTGGTGCCAGTGATATTCCCGGATCGCTGGAACTCGCTGCCACCGTGCTCGAATCCATGCCGGCCGTCCGGCGTCAGATCGTGGTGCTCACCGACTACCAGCCGGCCGACTGGAAAACTCTGGCTGCCGCTCCCGCAGCCGCGTTGCAGAAACGCCTGCAGAACGGTCCGGTCCCCATCCAGCTGGTGCTCCTGGCGGGCTCACCGGCACGCCCCGGATCCCGGTCGGACAACATCACCATCGACAGCCTGCAGCTGCCGCAGCACCCTGTCGGCGTCGGCGAAGAATTCTCGGTGCAGGCGCGTCTCCGAAGCTACTCGGCAATCGATCAGGAGACCGTCTCCGTCTCTCTTACGCTGGACAGCCAGCCCGTTTCGACCGTGCAGACCGCACTCAAGGCTGGCGGAACTGCCGAAGTGCTGTTTCGGTGTCGCAGCGAGACCGCCGGCTCACACATTCTGACGGTCTCCACCCCCGTCGATGACCTCCTGTCCGCCGACAATCAGAGGTCGGCTGCCATCGAACTGCTGGACACGGTCCGCGTGCTGCTGATCGATGGCGATCCGGGCTCCCAGCCGCTGCAGGGCGAAACCGACTATCTCGCCGTGGCCCTCACACCGTGGACCTTTGGCCGGGTGCCATTGACCGATCTGCTGAAGACGGAATCGCTGCCGCCCGCACAACTCACCGAAGCCATGTTGCAGACGGCCCGCGTCGTTGTGCTGGCCAATGTCCCCAAACTGACGGATGAGCAGACCGACTGGCTGATGGCCTGGGTCAAGGGCGGTGGATCACTGCTTGTGGCCGCCGGCAATCGCCTCGACCTTGAATGGCACCGACGAAAACTCTGGAATGACGGTGAGGGACTGCTGCCATCCCCGTGGGGCGAACTCCGCGGAAGCGGCGGCGAATCCCAACCGGCCACGGCCCCGGGGCCCGATCCAGCCACCGGTCCCCGAACCGCTAAAATTGTTTCCCAGCGGTCCGAACATCCGGCCATCTCATTTTTCAACGATCCCGCAAATGGCGATCTGTCCACCGCCGAAGTGCGTCACTGGCACGCACTGACCGGAAGTGCCTCCACCGCGACTCAGGCAGCGACTTCCATCGCCGCTATTCTGGATTCCGGTGACCCACTGCTGCTGGAACGCCGTTGTGGGGAC
>CAIYBH010000184.1 GCA_903924405.1 uncultured Planctomycetaceae bacterium
GATCCGGGGACACAGCACCGGTGGGGTCGGGGACACACCACGGTCTTTGTTTTTGTCGATCCGGGGACACAGCACCGGTGGGGTCGGGGACACACCACGGTCTTTGTTTTTGTCGATCCGGGGACACAGCACCGGTGGGGGCGGGGACACACCACGGTCCGCGTTTTTGTCGATCCGGGGACACAGCAGTGCCCGTTTTGGGGCGTATGATTGAGGGATCGGTACAATCGGCACAATTGCTGCAGAGATTCTCATCGGTCTGCGTGGTATGCGGGATGGCGAGGTTCGGTGAGGAGTCCGTGGGGGAGTCGTTACATGGGGAATGCGGAGAGCTCGCAGAGTTCCGTCGCTACAGGTGGAACCATCTGCGCGGGGAAATGCGAACTCGTACCGGTTTACCCCGGCTTTGGGCTTCCGGGTGTGTATCTGCGGGTATATTGGGGAAGTTTGCGTCAGAACAGCGTTGAGCCCCGTTTCACGGCCTGAAATTCTGCCGGAGGATTTTCACAGTCGCCGCACAAGACTGCGAGGCTTTCTGCTCAGTCGACACCATCCGTTGGAAGGCCTTCCATGAAGATTCGAAAAGCGGTGATTACGGCGGCTGGCGATCTGCATACTCGTCTGCCCCTGCAGAGCATTGTGGATCGCACGGGTGACGTGCGGACCGCCCTGCGACTGACACTGGAAGAAATCGTCAGTTGCGGCATCGAAGACATCGCTCTGGTGGTTCGACCGGGCCAGCAGGAGGCCTACCTGACCGCAGCGGGCCCCCATGCTTCGCGGTTGACGTTTTTCGAACAGTCGAATCCACGGGGTTATGGCGACGCCATCCTGAGGACCAGTCGTTTTATCGGGCAGGAAGCCTTTCTGCATCTGGTCTCCGACCACTTGTACCTCAGCCGCGGCGATCGCACCTGTGCGCAGCAGTTGATGGACGTTGCGGCTCGACATGGCTGCAGTGTGTCCGCAATTCAGCCGACTCGCGAAAACGAGATTCTGCATTTCGGCACAGTCGGGGGGACTCCAGTGGCGCAGGAGAGTCACCTCTACGACGTGACGAGTGTGATAGAGAAGCCAACGCCGACAGTTGCGGAGCAACGTTTGATTGTCGCGGGGCAGCGAGCGGGCTATTACCTGTGTTTGTTTGGCATGCACGTGCTGACCCCGGCGGTGTTTTCCATTCTGCAGCAGTCTCTGGAGGCAGCCGGTCCGGATGGGCGGATTGATTTGAGCAGTTCCCTGAATCGACTGGCACAGACGCAGCGATACCTCGCATTTGCAGTCAATGGGTCGCGATACAACATCAGTGAGAAGTATGGGCTGTTGATGGCACAACTGGCCTTTTCCCTGTCGGGAGTGGATCGGGATCAGATTCTGACGGAGCTGGTGCATCTGCTGTCAGCTCGTTGAGGACTGAGACGTACCGAGAGCCCGGGATAAATCGCGTCGCGGGCGGGTTGCATGTGGTGCGGCAGCTGGCGGCACCGGGCAGTCGGCGGAATTCTGACATCTGCGTTGAAACGATGGCATGGTCTGGCACTGGCAGAAGACACAAGGTTCCACGTCATGAGTGAACTGCTGAAGATAATTCTTTCCGAAGACCCGGCCCTCCGTGATCGCTCGCTGGATGCTGCGTGTGCGGGGCTGACTGTTTCGGAGCTGCTGGCAGAGTGTCAGAGTCTGGATGAATTTCGGCGGACGAGCGAGAATCTTTATCAGCGTGTGCGGAGTCTGTTTTTTCTGTACGCCGTGCATCGATATCCGCTGATGAAACGCCTTGCGCAGGAAGGGCGGGAGAGTGGAGCGATAGCGTTTCACGGCTATGAGCACATGCTGAATCGTCGATATCAGGAAGCGATTGACGTTTTCCTTGGTCAACAGGCGGATAACGGCCCCTCCGTGTCGCTCGGCAGTGCACTGGGGGAAGCGTATCACCGGCTGGCATTTCAGACCCTCGCGGATCAGGTTCGTCGCAGTGTGCGAACGGTGCGGGGCAATCAGTGGATGTTTCGCACCGGTCATCCGGCGGACGTGCCGCTGCAGATTCGGCGAGAATTACTGCAGCTCAGTCCGCTCACGGGAAGTTACCCGGTGTTGCGTGAGCGCACGGCGGTGCGGATGGACTTTTCACACAGTGGCTGGAGCGACATTTTTTTCCTGGGGATGGACTTTCCTGAGGGCGCTCGAGTCATTAATGCTTCCATCGATCTGGCCGTGCGTGGTCGAGATGGTCAACCGGAACCACCGATTGACTGCAGCCTGCGGGTGATTGATGAGCCGGTGCTGCGACTGATCAGCATAGATCTGGATGCTCGGGCTGAGATCACGGAGATCAATGAGATTTTCGACTTTGCCAAAGACTATCTCGGTCTGCTGAAAGCGGCCGTGATTGCTGCCGGACTCATTCCACCCGGGATGGAGGGCTGCGGTGGCACATTGTCTGAAGTGTTTTCGCGGATGCTGGGCCCCGGGCTGGGCCTGGAGATCTGCAGTCGGGTCAACGACATTCCCAAGGGATCGCGTCTGGCGGTTTCCACCAACCTGCTGGGCTCGCTGATCTCGTTGTGCATGCGTGCCACGGGGCAGGTCTCAGCCTTCAACGGGCAATTGGAGGAAGCGGACCGGCGAATTGTGGCAGCGCGAGCCATTCTCGGGGAATGGCTGGGGGGCTCTGGCGGTGGCTGGCAGGATTCCGGCGGTATCTGGCCGGGCATCAAACTGATTCAGGGGGCAACTGCGACGGAAACGGACCCGGAGTTCGGGATCAGCCGCGGGCGATTGATGCCGCAGCACCATGTATTTACGAGGGACGAAGTCACCGCGGAAACTCGGCAGCGTCTGCAGGATAGCCTGGTCCTGGTCCACGGCGGCATGGCGCAGAATGTGGGACCGATCCTGGAGATGGTGACCGAAAAGTATCTGTTGCGAAGTGAACGGGAATGGGCGGCGCGACAGGACGCCATCGGATTGCTCAATCAGATCACGTCATCACTGAAAGCTGGTGACATTCCGGCGGTAGGTCGTGCGACGCACCGTAATTTTCATGAACCGCTGCAGGCGATCATTCCCTGGTGCAGTAACGCGTACACGGAGAAGTTGATTCAGGCCTGTCGAGAGCGATACGGGGCTCAGTTTCATGGGTTCTGGATGCTGGGAGGAATGGCCGGAGGCGGCATGGGCTTCATCTTCGATCCGGCGGTACGGGACGCCGCCAGTGACTGGCTGCAAACGGCGATGGTGACTGTGAAACGGAGCCTGGAGGATTCCGTTCCGTTTGCGATGGACCCGGTGGTTTATGACTTTGCGATCAACGACAACGGGACGTTTGCCGAACTGCGACAGGATTGTGAGCTGCCGCGTGGCTACCATGCGCTGCTGGTTCCGGACTGGCTGAAGAAAGGCCTGCAGCAGTTGAGTCCATTGACGCGCGGGGAACTGGAGCGAGTTGGAAACGCCTGCCGGGATTCTGGTGGCCAGTCGCTGGCAGCACAGCTGATTCGCCGGATTCTGCCCTCCACTTCAAGGGCCGCACGGCAGTCGGCAAAGCTGGAAGATCTGCTGCATGAGAACGGGTTCGACTCCGTCGCACATGAGCAATTGCGGGAGGATCTGCGGGCCGGCCGGCTGAGCATGGCTCAGAACCGACTGCATCAGACGGCGCAGGTCCTGGATGTCCAGCCGGGCGATGTGCTGGACGCGCGTCGGGACGTTCCGAAAGCAGCGTTGGAGCGTGGAATTGAGGCGATCTCACGGGGTGAAGTGGCGGTTGTGACGCTCGCTGCAGGTGTCGGCAGTCGCTGGACTCAGGGCGCAGGTGTCGTCAAGGCGCTGAATCCCTTCTGCCGCATGGGTGGTCAGTGGCGCTCGTTTCTGGACATTCACGTGGCCAAAACCCGCCAGACGGGCAAGGCGTTTGGAATGACACCGATGCATGTGGTGACCTCCGGTTACCTCACGGATGCACCACTGCGGCGGGCGGTGGAGGCGGGGAAATCTGAGGGACTGCTGAGGGTCTCAAAAGGGGCCTCGGTAGGCCTGCGGATGATTCCGACGCTGAGGGACCTGCAGTTCACCTGGGAAGAGATGGCTCAACAGGTACTGGATCCGCAGAAGGAAAAGGTGCGAGCCAGTTTGCGGGCTGCGCTGATGAACTGGGCCAGAACGGCTGGTGAAGCAGCGGATTATACGGACAACATTCCCTATCAGTGTCTGCATCCGGTGGGCCACTGGTATGAGATTCCGAACATGCTGCGGAATGGCACACTCCTGCAGATGCTCAACGACCGACCGCAGTTGCGATATCTGATGCTGCATAACATTGACACGCTGGGAGCCAGTGTGGATCCAGGCTGTCTCGGGCTGCACATCGAATCCGGGGCGGATCTGTCGTTTGAAGTGATCTGTCGACGACTGGATGACCGAGGTGGCGGTCTGGCACGTGTGGACGGTCGAGTCCGGCTGGTGGAGGGCCTGGCTATGCCGCGTGAAGAGGATGAGTTCCGACTCGCCTGGTACAACTCGCTGACGACGTGGATTGATATCGACCGGTTGCTGGCGATCTTCGGGTTGGATCGAACGACGCTTGCGGATTCACAACGAGTGGACACCGCGATTCGCGACGTGGCAAGGCGGCTTCCCACCTACATCACTCTGAAAGACGTCAAGAAACGCTGGGGGCATGGACAGGAAGACGTTTTCCCTGTGTCTCAGTTTGAAAAACTCTGGGGCGATATGACGGCCATGAATGATGTGCGTTGTGCCTTCCTTGGAGTTCGGACCGAACGGGGGCGGCAGTTGAAAGATCCGGCGCAACTGGACGGCTGGCTGCGAGACGGCTCAGCGGCCTACGTGGAATCGCTCTGTCACTGGTCCTGAAAGACGACAGTGCTGAGCAGGTCGGCCGCACGCGGATGTCGCAGAATCGAGATATTCGCAAGGTTCAGAGTCATCTGAACGGATAGAATGACGGACCGCGGGGCATGTTGTGAGTCGAGATCAGGAGGGAGCGGGACCATGGGATGGCGAACTAACGAGGAAGCGGACGATGACGACTGGTCGAGCGACGAGTTTGCTGGGGACGCTGACATTACTGATGCAGACGGGGATGAGGCAGAGGACGATGGCGGGGTGGCATGTCCGGCCTGTGGTGCGGCGATGTATGAGGATGCTCCGCAGTGCCCGGCCTGCGGGATTTATCCCTCGCGGGAACAGTTTTCTGACGCCCCGAAGCCTCGTTGGGTGATGGCTGGTGTGGCGTTATGTCTGCTGATAGCGCTGACATGGCTCCTGCTGCCGGGGTGATCGGCGGAGTGGATTGTTGTGAGTCGCGAGCAGGCTGAGGGTGCGGAGGAATTGTCCCCTGGCCACTGCATGGAAACGCGGGGTGCGCACACATTGGACACTCCGCTGCATAAAGTGCGGGCAGTTTCAGCGTTGGACTGCATTTTGCGGAAACGCATGTTGAATCCACGGCAGCGAGCGACAGCTGTTTGAGCCGCGAAAATACCATGAAAAAGATGCCCTTTTTCTGTGCTTGTGAGTGCGATTGCTTAAATCCTCGCGGGTTTTTCGGCATTGGCACGCAGCTTGCTGTTCGATGCTAACGGAGGTGAGCATCGGAGTGGTGGGACCCGATGTTCGCGAGAACTCCGCAGGGGTTAAGGGAGGGGAAGGTCAGGAAACTCGCCTGTTCCCGCTCACATGGGTGCGTGGCCCGAGCGGGAAGCTCCTGCCGAGAAGTTTGTTTCGGCAGACTTCACGGTGGAAAGGGGAAAGGATTCGTCCTTTCCCCTTTCTTTTTTGCCTGGCGAAAAAGTGGTCAGGTCCATTTATCGAGGTCAAAGAGTTGTGTTTGCCCTTCGATCGCCAGCAGAGTGCGTTTGCGATGCAGACCGCCGGCGTACCCGACGAGTCGTTGTGAGCTGCCGATGATACGATGGCAGGGGATGATGATTGGAATGGGATTGCGTCCATTTGCCAGGCCGACAGCTCGGCATGCGCGAGGGTTACCGACGGCGGAGGCAATCTGGCTATAGGATGCGGTGTGTCCCCAGGGAACCTGTTGCAACGCGTTCCAGACGGCCGACTGAAACTGGGTGCCGACGGGGGCGAGTGGCAACTGGAAAGACCGCAGGCGACGCTGGAAATAGGCCTGCAGTTGCTCGCGGGCATCGCTGAGCGCCTTGTCGTTGAATTCGCCGTCTGCGGGAAGGACGGAACGCTGCGACGTTGGCGGAGCGGGCAGAAACTGGATGCTGCGAAGCCCGGTTTCATCGGCTGCGAGCAGAAGATCTCCGATTGGTGACGACTTGAGCAGGGAGTAGAACACGACATGCAGTCCTGTTGAGAAGTTCGCCCTGATGGAAATCGTGAGAGACGGGGATTCGGATGTTTGCGGGAACCGTCGCGTGCCGCAGAACCGCCGCGTCATTCACTTTCCTGGCGTTTGCAGTGCTGCTATGCTACTGCTCTGCGGTGTTGGTGGAAACTGTAATGACAGGGCGATCCGCCGACGAGCGGGACGTGTTCCGCGGTGACACCGTGAATTACGTCGCCCGGTTTCCAGACTCTGAACATCCGAATAGCCCCCATGTCCACAAACGAAGCCTCCAGTGAAGTTCGTCAGTCAAGTGAGCAGCGGCTTGCTCATGTGAATCAGTTGCGCTGGCAGAAGTTCTCCGTGCTGGACGATGGGTTTGTGTGTCTGGTGGACGTGATGGGCGACGACAGCAGTGTCGTGCAGGCGGCTCGCGTCAGCTACGGCGAGGGAACTCGCAAGGTCAGTGACGACCGGACCTTGATTCGATATCTGCTGCGTCATCGTCACACCACACCATTTGAGATGGCGGAGATTAAGTTTCTGGTACGCGTGCCGATGGACTGCTGGCGACAGTGGGTGCGGCACAGAACCGCCAACATCAACGAATACAGTACTCGTTATTCACTGGCCATTGACGCCGCGCAGACCACTGAGTCTGACCGTTGGCGAGGTCAGGCTGAATCCAACCGGCAGGGCAGTGGTGAGTACCTGTCGGCAGACCTCGGGCAGCGTCTGACGGCGGAAGAGACAACGCTGCAGGATCAGATGCGAAGTGTGTATCAGGCGCGGATTGACGTGGGAGTCGCACGAGAGCAGGCCCGAAAAGACCTGCCGTTGTCCACCTACACAGAAGCTTACTGGAAGATTGATCTGCACAACCTGCTGCATTTTCTGGCGTTGAGAATGGACAGCCATGCCCAGCTGGAAATTCGGCAATACGCGACGGCGATCGGTGAGAAGATCGTGGCCCCCTTGTTTCCACTGGTCTGGGAGGCATTTCTTGACTATCGGATGCAGGCCACATTTCTGACGCGGCTGGATGCTGCAGTGATTCAGCGACTCACTGCGGCAGCGGCGGCTCGCGGTGCGGCACCTCCTTATTCTGAAGCGGACTTTCTGCAGGCTCAGGATCCCGCCTGGGCGGGCTTGAATCGCAGCCGTGAGCGGGACGAATGTCGCAGCAAGCTGCAGGCGCTGGGCTTGCTCCAGGCGGCAACTCAATGAAGGGGGCTTCAGAAAGTAAGAGGTCAGAAAAGGGGTCGGGAACCAATAGCCCAAAGGCCCGCAGGGTGCTCCGCACTATTGGTTCCTGACACGTGTTCTGAAACATCAGCCTGATTTTCATGGTTGTCAAAGCACGACAGGGACCTCTTCCGAAACATTCAGCATCGTGTGAGTCCCGGTTTCGTGAGCGATGCCGGGGCGGCTGGCAACTGCAGGCTGTGGAACTCGGTCCGTCGGCAAACTGCCCGGACCACTCTTGTTCGAGAGGATGATTTGTGATCCAGGTATTGCCGTTCTGCGGCTGGCGTTTTGATCTGAGTCAGGTGGGGGCCTTGTCCGAAGTGCTGTCCCCGGCGGCGAGTGAGATTTGCGCAGCGACTCAGCGGGCCTTGTACCGGCTTCATCCCTGCAACGTCGTGCGTCTGATCTGTAATCGGGACGAGCCTGGCGATACGTCACCGGCGGATCGCACGGCCCGTGCTGACGATTTCTTCCGGCTGTGGCGTAAAGAAGGCATTCTGGTTCGTGAGCATGAGACGGCTTTCTACATTGTGGAAACGCGATTCCGTGATGGTCAGGCGGACCGGGAGCGATGGAGTCTGTTTGGGCAGTTAGCACTGCAGGGGGCTGATGGTCAGCCCGTGGTTCCGGTGACGGCGATCAAGCCAGCGGATGAAGACATTCGGGCCTGTCTGGAACTGCGCCGGGCCGCGCACGCCGACCTTGCCCCGGTGGTCGCACTGGCGGAGGACATCACGGCTGATGCGGCACGGGAAAGCATTTCGGAGCTGCTGGAGCGACTGGTGCGACAGGCGACGCCGATGGAATGTTTTCTGGAGCATGGAGTGCGGCATCGCGTCTGGGCAGTGACTTCAGAAGCCGCCAAAAACCAGATCACTGAACGTCTTTCGGTGACACGTCCGGTACTGATTTCCGGCGTGGCTCAGTATCATGCGGCGGTGCAGCATGCCGCTGAATTGCGGCAATCCGGGACCCTGAAAGGGCCCAATGATCCGGCGGGGCGGGTCCTGACCTGTTTTCTTGGCACAGACGATGGCGGGCTGGAATTCCAGCCTGGTTTTGTGGCGGCCGCATTGACGGAAGCAGTGTCGGGTGAGAAGTTCAGAGAGTCGGCAGCGCGGGTGACTGGAGTCCAGTGCCGGTTCGTGGGGAACGAGGCCTACGCGGTCAGTGATGCGCTGGAGCTGGCGGCACTGAATGACGACCAACCCTGCGTGGCTGTGGGGACGCCGGACGGTGAGTGGCAGCTGCTGTCAGCACCTGCACGCTGTGAGAACCACGCGGAACTGCTGGAACTGCTGAGAGCGGAGTTATTGCCGGGAGGTGGCTGGGAGTGGCAGTGTCTGACAGGAGCGGCGGACAAGGACCGCCAGGGGCGTCCGGGTGTGCCGGCTGTTGCGGCGGGGGTCATGATGCTTGCAACGCCGCCGTTGACTCCGGTGCCGGAAGCAGGTTCCGGCTGTGCCTCGGTCGTCACTGGCCTGAGTGAAACGGGATTGAGACTCTACCCCGGCGTACCGGTGGGGCTGGTGTTTTCGGCCCATTCGGATCGGGTGAGTGCCTGAGCGGGGCACCTGGATTACTCGGAGAATTGTTCCAGCCGATCAATGAACTCCGGGGTTAGCCCTGCAGCCAGGCGGGCATCGCGTTGAAACAGCTCTCCGCGTGCCCTGGACGGTCGAATGGGCCAGTGCAGGGCCTGAGTCCATGCCTCCCAATCGGACTGATCCTGGCCCTTCCAGTACCGGAGCCATTCGAGCCCGAACTGGACATGGTGAATTTCGTCGCGGTGGATCGCTCGCATGATGGCTGCGCTGCGACGATCTTTGGCCGCAGTGAAATACTGTTCAAATTCCACCGAGTGATCGAGGTTCGCCCCTTCGAAGACGAGGGGCAGTCCCGCGACGTACTCCAGCTCTGACTGGAAAAGCTGTGCCTTCTGCCAGATCCAGCCATTCACGGGGCGATCACCGAAATTGAGTCCCAGTTCGCGGCAGCGCTGGGCGTGCATGCGCGTGTGGCGTTGTTCGTCCTGCATGATGTGGGCCAGCCCCATGCGGAATTCTGTGGGGGCGGAGGGGAAAGCGAGCAGCACCATCGCCATGACCTCGAGCGCCTGCAGTTCGTGATTTGCCATCACGTGATGTGCGAGCGCGCGTCGTGCGGGATCACCGAGGCTGGGACCTTTGGGCATCGCGGGGGCCGTCCGCCGTTGTGCGAACTGCAGATTGGGGGGGCGAGAAGGAAGTTCCACGCGCAGAGGCGTACCGGGAGCAGAATCGGTCAGCGGCAGGGGCGGACGAGTCAGTTTCAGTTCCAGATTTTCGGAGAGCAGCACGCGTTCTGCGAAATCCCGCAGTTCCATGGAAATCCAACCCTTGAAAAGGCAGGGAAAGACAGGAGTTGTGGCGAGGCGGACAGGGAAGACTGCGGGACAGCATAGCAGAATCCGAGCTGGCAGCGGAAAAGGAACTCCCCGGCGTCTGACATTCTCTGGAAAACCGGGCTTTAGGACCCGAGCGGCGCGGCAACCGGGCGGTTAGCTGGAATTGGGAGGTGGTCCACCGGAGACGGAACTGACTTGTGGTTGCCTTCGCGCTTGCCTGGCCTGCCTGCACTTGGTACACAGGGGGGCAAGCAGAGTCATCCGGGAGGCCTGAATTTTGCGGAATGGGCCAATGTGGGGGGAATTTGATGTCTGAGATTGATGTTTACAAAGAGTGGTTGGGGATTCCGGAAGGCGTGCGGCCACCGGACCACTACACACTGCTGCGGCTGGTCCAGTTTGAAGACGACCTCGAAAAGGTGCGGGCCAACTACCGCAAGCTGAATGCGCATGTGCGTAAGTACGCCACAGGCCAGTATCTTGTGCGGTCACAGGAACTGCTGAATGAGATGGCCAAAGCGATGCTGTGTCTGACTGACCCGGACGGCAAGATTGAATATGACCGCAGTCTGGGACGGGAAACGCCGCAGGAAGACGACGACGAGCCGCGGACGGTGCTGCAGTACCTCGTTTCGCGCAGTCTGATTAAGCGTGGGCAGGTGAGTGAGATCGAGCATTTTGCGGAAGCACGAGGACTCTCTCATCGTGACGCCGTCATTCAGATGAAGCTGGTAGAGCCTGCGGACGCCTGTCGGGCATTGGCTTCAGAATTGCGGCTGTCCTGCGTGGACCTTGAGGACATGCTGCCTGACGACACGGTGCTGGACATGGTGCCGCGGCGTGTCATTCGCAAACATTCCTGCCTACCATTGTTTGAAGATCGCGGGTACCTGCTGGTCGCCTGTTCCGACGAACCATCGCATGAACTGGAAGAAGAGATCCGTTTGCGATGTTCGTTGCCGATGCGCCCCGTGCTGGCGGTTCCTCGAGCCATCAACCAGGCGATTTCCAAATACTACGCGCCGGGGATGCGTGAAGAGGGTGCTGCTGTAGCGGTGACGGAGACGGCGTCGAAAGCGGGCGGAAAGCCGGCGAGCAAATCTGAAAAGCCGAAAAAGGAAACTGTGACGGCAAAGCCGACTGGAAAATCAACACCGTTGTCGCAGGAGCAGAAGCGTGAGCGGTTGCTGCTGACCGCTATTTTTGGATGTTGGTCCACGATTGGAACGATCGCCGGGCTTTACTTCGCCAGCGGGCAGGCCGTGTCCTTTCTGCATGTGGTAGCCGGGGCCGTTGCGGGACTGGTGGTATTTGGAACTCTGAAGCTCACCTGGGCCAGATAGCTGGATTGCTTTCCGGAGCGAAGGCACGATGGTCTTCAGCGTCCGCGTGGCGAGGGCGGCTTGCGGGCAGCCAGAACTTGTAGTGGCCATGGAAAAAAGAAACGCACCTCCGTCATGCGTGTACCTGACGAAGGTGCGTTTCGAACGATGTCAGCGAATTCGACATGTATTCCTGTGATGGCAGCCAGTTCCCTGTCACCAGCAAATGGTGAGTCAACTAATAATGGGTGCAGTGACTCGCAGGGGTGAGCTTCAGTGATTGTCGGGAAGAACTGACATCAGGGGACCAGTGGGTCTCCTGTACCGAAGAGATCCAGTGGTTGGGACGGGTCGACGGGAGTGGGTGGCGAAGTCTGAAAGCTCGCGTAGAGCGACTCCGCGATCTCATTGAGTTCAGTATTAATGGCTTCGGAAAGAGCCGCCATGCCAACGATGCACCCCAGCACGAGGAGCGTGCAGACGAGCACAAGTTCGGCTGAGATCAGAAAGCCATCCTCATCGGATGTGAATGCTCGCAGCAGTTGTCGCATGGTCACACCTCACCGAGGCCAGCCGGGTCCGAGGCGTACTTCGCAGGACTTTCACCGGGCAGTCGAAGTGTACACTCAAAACGACGCCGTGCAGAAAAAGCCTGGAAACTCCTACCTGTCATGGGGAAATGTCTGTGTGGCGCGCGGCCTGTGGGGATCGTGCGGAGTGTGCCGCGAATTTTTTCGGGACGAGGCGGCCTGCATGCCATCGACGGGTGATGGTCGGTGTATGGAAGGCTGGATCCGGAAGCTTGCAGCTGGTGAAGCAATTTGACGGGAGTGGGAACGAGAAGGTTTGCAGGGAGCGGAGAGTTGCAAAGCGTGGTGAGTCAGAGAGAGTTTGCTGCGGGGGCGGCAGACAAAAACGGGAAGCGTGTGCGGCGCATGCTGACGGGTGTGGTGACTGACGAGAGTTGACCGAAGGATCAGGGGTTGATGGAAAACCTGTGGAAAGCCGAGATGGCTCCGCGGGTTCCGAGACTATAACGCAACGGGGCGGAAGCGTTGAGCATGGTCACGGAGGGGCTGGTCGCGAAGGATGGCGGATTGACAACGTGGACGTGGTCGCGGAGGATGGTGGCCGAGGGGGCGGGCAGCGGATGGCGAGGATTTACCTGATTATCGATGGCTACAACCTGTTGCATGCAGCGGGTCTGGGTCGTCGTCGCCATGGACCTGGGGATCTGGAGCGAGCGCGGCAGAGGTTGGTCGCGATGTTGCAGCAGCGACTGGATGCGGGAACTCTGTCCGACACCACGATTGTGTTTGACGCGCCTGCGCGTCAGGAGGCGGAGGGAGAAAGCGGGCAGGCTGGTGCCATGCGGACGGAGCGTGGTGGGCTCAGCATTCTTTACTCGGCGGGTGGCCGGGATGCGGACGCCGAGATTGAGCAGATGCTGGGATTGCACAGCAGTCCGGGGCAGGTGTTGGTGGTATCGGGCGATCATCGATTGCATAAAGCGGCTGGGGGACGGCGGGCGACGTGTCTGGACAGCGAGAAGTTTCTGGAACTGCTGGAATCTGCGAACCCAGGGGCCGTGTTGCGGGGGTTGAGCGGTGTGCGGCGACCGCGTGTGGGGCGAACGGTGGCGGCGCAAACTGAACCGGGGGAGCGTGAGAAGCCGGGGAGCTGGCCGGAACTGGACCGAGAATTTCTTGAGCTTGACGTGGACGGGATTTCGAAGGCAGAGAAGACTCAGGGGCTGGGAAAGCTGGACAGGATGAGGAATCGCTGGAAAAAGCGATGAGAATCCGGGAAAATCGGGTGAAAGGGCGCTGGGAAAGGGAGTGTGGGGCTTTAGGGCGCGGGAAAACCTGTTAAAATCCGCGTGTCAAGAGGTAATCATTCTGCTGGCTGCTCCGAATTGTCCTCAACTGCATTGATTGTGCCTCAGGATTTCACTAGACTGCTCGACTTCCCTTTGTTCAGGGCCGATAAACAGACGTCATCCTTTGAAAAGGGATGAAGATTTCTGTTGTGTGTTCGACGAGCATGTGGGGTTGTGGTTTGTCACTGCGACGGTGGTGATCAAACTGGCGACAGAGAATTGAACGTGATTGTGAAGTGGTTTTCAGTCACAAGCCACATTTACTGTACTTTTGAACAGCTCATGCAACTGATGAGCAAGGATAGATGGTTCCATGCTGGCAATTGGCAAAACATGGATGGCGAAAAAAGAAGAAGTCAATGACCGTGAATGGTTTGTCATTGACGCGGACAACCAC
>CAIYBH010000185.1 GCA_903924405.1 uncultured Planctomycetaceae bacterium
AACAGCAGTGAGAGAATTCGTAGTAACATCATTGTCGAACCAGTTCTGTCAGTTTTTGCGGTCGCCATTTGAGATTCCAGAAGGATTCACCTTCAGCAGCACATCCGCACTCGCGCGGAAGCCGAGATCCTGTGTTCCCTGTCCCACATCGGCTTCGAAACGCACTTCGCGTCGGCCTGCAGGATCGCTCCTCAGTTCCAGTAACTTCCATTCGGTTTCCTCGCCGGAAAGGATCGACGACGAAACCAGATTTTCCATCAGTCGCACGTCGCACCAGTCTGCCGGCTGAACGTCTCCGCCAGACTGATCAAGGGCACGAATTCTCAACGGGGCCTGAATTCCTGCTTCGTTGTGAATCTCGATCAGGAATCGATGAGTCCTGTGCTGAACGATCGATTCGGGCAGCGTCACAGGAGCCAGCTTGACTCGAGATTCCGGATTGATTTGCACCTTCAGGATCGTCAGCGGCTCAGCGGCGTTTCGCAGGTTGCCGGTGTGCACAGACTGCCTGACCGCGTTTACGAACGGATCCTCATGACTTAACGGCGAAACAAACGATGCCTGCATCAGCAGGAGATCTCGCTGTTCGTCAATCGTCGCCATGCCCTGTTGCGGAGGCTGCGATCGGATCGCCATCAGCCGTTCATAGCGACGAATGGATTCACCAGCATACGCGAGAGCTTCATTCCGCTGATTTGCGTTTCCGAACAAGCCCTTCGTCTGGATGTCGCGAATGTGCAGTCGCATGCGATCGATCCACTCATGAGCCGCCTGATCGCGAAACACCGAACGCCCATCAACGTGAACGTACACCGGACTGGTATGCGCGATATCCGCATGCCAGATCGCGTTCCACTGATTGTTCCGCGAACACCTCGCCACAATCCAGCGACTTTCGCCAGCAGGTATCGTGACGGTTAGATCTGCGTCCTTCTCCTGAGTCTCGATCTCTTTGAGAACCGCACCATTGGAGAGGATCTGAACTCGCCCCAGTGGAAATCGTGACTTCGCCGTCACTTGAATCTTCAGCGGTTCATCGGCTGTCGTCGTCAGGACCTCACCAATATCTCTGTTGTTCACGGTCAGAGTCATCAGCGGACCGGACGTTGTAAACGTACGACCTCGACGAATTCCATCGATCCACTTTTCGTAGGCGAAGTCGCCTTCGACCTTCACATACGCACGCGCACAACCTGCAACACGGGCTGGATGATCGCTGCCGTTGGTCAGCGGTAACTGGAAGCCACAGTCGAGCAGGCGGTAGTAATCATCCGGCTCAATCTGATCGAGCGAATCCGTCAGTCCATGGACGGCGTTCAGAGGCAGCTCATGATTGGCCCCGACTCCGTGCGCCTCGATAATGATGCCCCCCTGTTCACGAGCCTGCAGAATGGCGGTCCTGTTGATCGGGTAGTCCAGAGAATCATCACCGGCAATCTGCGGTCCGGTGCCGATAGGAAGCACCAGCCACTTCAGGTTCAGGAAACAAAGGTGCCCATACAGGTTCTGATTGCGATACTCTTCGGCCATCTCTATGTGATACTCGGAATCACTCATCGTGACTACAGGTCCCATGGGTGCCTGTGATGGCTTGATGAAGGCATCGATTGGCGTGCGATGCAGCAGAGTCAGATTGTTCGCCACACGCAGATCTTCGGCCCGCTGAACGAACGCCAGATCGCGGAGTGGCAAGTCGACATTCCACGCATTTGTCACCCAGTGAATGTGTGTGTCCCCGCTGACCCAGCCTTGCTCTTTCGCATTCAGCAGTCGCCTTGAGACAAGCGTCAGATCGCGTGTCTCACCGGCCGGTACGTCGATCGTTTCGGTCACCAGATCATGTTCGAAACCGCGTTCCAGGGTGACGCTGGTGCTGCCAGGCGGCACATCAATTTCGAAACTTCCATCCGCATAAAAGAAAGGCACGCGTGCTACCCCCATCGCCGGCAACGGCACAACAGGCTTTTCGGTAAACGTCCGATTCTGTGCAAACGGGCCCGCCATCCGAAGCTGCCAATCGCTTCCTTCGACCCAAATCCGTGCCGCCGTTGAGGAACCTGTTTCGCCATCCAGCAGCTTTGCACGCAGTCTGGCGGGAGTCACCATTGAAACCGGCAGTGCTAATGTGCGCGTCAGCTCAGCGGCTTTAAAAATCAGTTCGGGCTCAGCAGGTTCCGCAGCGATTTCAAGCAGCAATGGCTGCGATGATCCTGGAGGAATGGTGACCGGGCTCGACACGAATTCCGGAACCGCCGGTGAAGCGGCCGCAATGGTCAACGGTGCGTCCGTAGCATTTTGCATTTCCACGATGACAAATCGAGTCAGTCCTTTTGCCACGTTGAGCGGCGAGACAGGGTTATTCCAGCTCAACTGGTCTCGATTCCAGCTTGCCGACAGCGTGACGATTCGCTGCCGCAATTCTTCACGCAGCTTCGCGCGGTTATTCAGCAGTTCGTTCAGGGGGCGGGACAGCGGTGCCTGTGTGGCAAGTCGATGCTCGTCGAGCACCTGATCGAGCACCTGAGTCTGGATTCGCAGCGGACACCGGCGTGCGAGGTCGGCGAGGAACTGATACTGTCCCAACGCCACCAGCCGATCCTGCTCTGAAGGCTGCTGTTCTGATGGGGCCTGCCCGGAAAGATCCTGTGGCGACTTCACCGGCATTGAATCGTCCGGTATGGAATTGAGCGACGAAAAATTCGCGGTCGATCGCTTCATCGCCGCTGACTTCAACGACTTTCGATGGAACTCCGGCGGATGTGCGAAAACCTGGTCCGACAGTGCTCCGTAAAGACAGAAAAAGCAGAGAAGCGTCAAAAGGAGACGTGATCGGAAAGGCATGGCTATCTTCGCGTCCGGTCGGCAGAGTCGATGAAGGCAGGATTGGAGCGGAAAGTGACCTTGCGAAGACCAATCCCGCCTGTAGGATATCCTACAAGTTGAATTTGGAAAGAGGGGGATGATGCAAACTGCAAATACGACTGGAAAAGGCCGACGGTTGCTGGTCGACCAGGTACTGGACTCACTGACCAGCCTCATTCGCACGGAAGGACTCTGTCCTGGAGATCGCCTGCCGAGCGAGGCGGAGTTGTTTCAGCGAATGCAATGCAGCCGCAATGTGCTGCGTGAAGCCGTGGGACGTCTGAATTCACTGGGATTGGTCGAGGTGCGTCGCGGAAGTGGGATGTTTGTGGGTACGGCCGATACCGTTCGCTCCTGCGCGTTGTTGCTGCGATCGACGATGACGATTTCCATCAGCAACCTGATTGAGTTCACCGAGTTTCGTCGGGCGATTGAGGGCTACGCCGCTCGACAGGCCGCCATAAATGCAACCGACTCAGAACTTGCGGAACTCAATGCCCTGGCCATGGCGATCGACGAGGCTGACATCTCGCGAGAGGAGAGCCTGCAACGTGACTCAGCTTTTCATCTGCGGCTAATGGAAATCGGCGGGAATCGACTGATGGCGTCGATTCTTGAATCACTGCTCGATTTTCTGCAGGCGTCAATGCATTCGACGACCGCGACGCCCCGCGATGTTGAAACCAGTCGGCAGCTTCATGCCGCCATCATGGACGGACTGTTGCGCCGCGATCCCGCCGCCGCAGAAACTGCGATGGAATTGAATCGCCAGCACACGATCGACTGCTTAAATCGTCTCGAAGAGACGCCATAACATCTTCTCACAGATCCCGCAGAAGTCAGACTGCCAGCATGACAATCAAGCGCCGTGAGTTTCTTGCCGCTGTCCCGGTCGCACTTGCATCGGCGACAGTTATTGCTCGTCAGGGCGACAGCGATCAATCGCTCCGCTCGTTCCTCCAGCCGCATGTACTGCAGCGGGAGACGCTCGATCGATTTCTGGATTCCAAAGCACAGGTGTGGGCAAAGTTTGATCCTGAATTGGGTTACCTCCTGAGAAACGCGTTCGTTCGTGATGGCGTCGATGGCTGTCACACGCTGGCACGTTATCAGGATTCAGGTCAGCGTCAGCAGGTGAATTTCCCCGATCAGCCATGTCGAATCAATTCCTATGGCGACAGTTTCACCCAGGGGCATCAGGTCAGCGATGGCGAGACCTGGCAGGAGATTCTGTCGGCTCATTTTTGTGAACCGATCCGCAATTTCGGCGTGGGGGGCTTCGGCGTCTATCAGGCCTATCGGCGGCTGTTAAGAAACGAAGCGACGGATGCGTCGGGAAAATACATTCTTTTCAACATCTGGGGAGACGACCATCTCCGCAGCGTCTACGCGTGGCGCTGGCTGGCATTTCCGGACAATGTTCTTGAATCGATGTCCGGGACAATGTTTCATGCCAATCCCTGGGTCCATGCAAGGCTGGATGATCACGGTGAACTGGTGGAACGTGACAGCCTGTGTCCGACCGAGGCTTCTCTTTATCAGTTGTGTGACCTGGATTTTCTGGTCAGGACCTTTCAAGAGGATGAGATCGCTCATCTGCTTTTCGCGCAGCGAACTGGTGCCTGCCTGAGTCTTGAAGTGCTTGAAAGAGTCGCCGCCAAATGCCAGAGAACCTTGCCCGATCTGACTACCCCGGACTCGATCAAAGCTGGGGCCACTCAACTGTTGCATGCGTACGCGGTCCGAGTTGGCATAGCCGTCATGGATCGTCTGCACGAATACTGCAAACGGAATGAAAAGGAACTGATGGTGCTGTTGAGCTATCCGGTGGGCGCCGTCTGGCACGCATGCAATCGCAGTCCAACGGACGACCCGGACAACACAGACTGGCATCCGCAGTACTTTAAAGACCATCTGGTGGCGAAGGGAATTCGACTGGTCGACAGCCTGCCCGCGCACGTCGCCGAGTATGACACGTTCAAGCTGACCGCCAAAGAATATGTCGATCGTTATTATATCGGGCACTATACTCCGCGAGGCAACCACTTCTTTGCGTACGCTGTGAAGGATGCGATCCGAGACTGGCTCACGCCTGCTCCACCCGCCTACCAGAACAACGGCGAACCACTCATTCGCTTTCAGGGCTACCTGCCCGGCTGAACCCGCCGCAGGGATCCACCCGATCGGTTGCTTGAAGACCGCTCGGGCATTTTTTGAGGCCACACACGCACGGTGGCCTCCCCCTTCAGAAACCTTAGCCCATGTTTCTGGCCAACGGGGCACCTTGCTGTCTCGCTGACTGCCACTCAGGTGAAACCTCGTCCCGACCGAATCTGCCCCCCCCGAAGTAAACAGCGGGGAGGGCAACGCAGAAGGACACTCAGTGGATGCCGCCGCGGGGGCCATCCACCTGTCGCCGCGTTATTTTCTGCCAGCCTCTGCGAGATGAATCGCAGATCGGCACCGCGTGGATATTCCTGCTTGAACGGGTGGGGTGCATCTTTGTTTCCGCTTCCTCACGGGCGCGGCTCGTGCTGGGCGTGACGGGGAGATTCTTCGCGCTTTACGCAGACTGCGAAATTTTACGTGATGCTGCCGGACAGCAACATCCGCAGACAACCCCGGCCATCAGACTTGCTGACGCTCGGCCCCAGTCGACAGCGAGTTCGTGTATAACCCGGATTGGCGCCCCAGTCGACAGCGAACTGGTGAATGTGGTTGAAAACAACTGAATATCTCTTCTATTTCGGCGTCGGATGGATTGCAGCCGATTTCTCAAAGGGGATCGTGATCTGATCAAGTTTTTTAACTCTGTTCAAAGTGGATGTCATCATGAAGCAATGTCTTGTACTTTTGGCGATTGGAATCGGGATGGGGATTGGGCCGCAAATATCCCACGCAGGCGTGATTGTGTTTACGGCCACGCTTGCCCCAGAGGTAATCGGTGCTACGGGGACTGGATTTGCGAGGGTGGAGTTTGATATCGTGGCTCATACCATGGCTTTAAACGTCACCTTTTCGGGTTTGAGTGGCAATACGACGGTCGCGCACATCCACGGGCCCACGGCGCTGCCGGGCACCGGAACCGCGGGCGTCATGACCACGACACCCACGTTCATCGGTTTCCCTACAGGTGTGAAGAGTGGAACGTTTAATTCCACACTCAACACGTCGCTGGCCACCACGTATCGGGCCGGGTTTATTACCGCCAGCGGTGGAATTCCCCAGGCAGAGGCGGCCTTGTATTCCAGTTTGCTGGTAGGGAAGGCCTACTTAAACATCCATACGGCCACCTTTCCTGGCGGCGAAATCCGCGGATTTCTGCAGCCTATTCCAGAACCATCCAGCCTTGCATCGCTGGCCATTGGAGCCGTTGGCTTGTTGCTCGGAAGACGGTTCGTCAAACGTAAATGAATGGCATCCGATGGAAAATGGTTGTACCATGTTTTGAACGCTTTGCGTGCCGACTTGTGTTCTGAAGACGCGTGG
>CAIYBH010000186.1 GCA_903924405.1 uncultured Planctomycetaceae bacterium
CTATTCCCTATTCCCTATTCCCTATTCCCTATTCCCTATTCCCTATTCCCTATTCCCTATTCCCTATTCCCTATTCCCTATTCCCTATTCCCTATTCCCTATTCCCTGCCAAAACGAGTCCCCCAGTCATGCGAATTCTGCGATGGTCCCTGTCTCTCGCCCTGCTGGTCGTCACGAACGCACTCCCGGCTGCACCGCCGGAAGAGCTGACCAAATCGCTGATCTTTCTGGCCCCCTTTGACGGGCAACTCGACGCGCAACTGGCGACAGATCCACAACTCTGCACCGCCGAAACGCTCTCACGTGAGGTCATTCAGCCCGGAAACACGCGTACCGATGTGGTGCTGGCAAAAGGGGCTGGGCGTTATGGCGACGCCCTGCGATTTACTGACAGCACCACGCCGAAAGTCACCTTGTATCGCGGTGTGAATGCCGGTTTCCGGGAACGCGACTGGTCCGGAACGGTCTCCTTCTGGCTGCGACTCGATCCTGACAAGGATCTGAAACCCGGCTACTGCGATCCGATTCAGATCACTGATAAAACGTGGAATGATGCGTCGTTTTTTGTTGACTTTGATAAGGACCTGCCTCGCGTCTTTCGCCTTGGAGTCTTCCCGAATTACAAATCCTGGAATCCTGCAGACACCCCCTGGGACAGTATCGCCATCGCGGATCGTCCGATGGTCGCGGTCGCCAAACCTCCATTCACGCGTTCCGCATGGACCCATGTGGCGTGGACCTTTCGCAATCTGAATTCCTCTGACGGAGGCCCCGGCGTCGCCACCCTCTATCTGAACGGTGAGTCTCAGGGCAGCCAGAAGCGCCTGATGACCATGACGTGGACGCCCGAGAAAGCCGCCATCATGCTGGGAATTGCCTACATCGGCGACTTTGACGAACTGGCGATCTTCAACAGGGCACTCAGCGACGCCGAACTGCGTCAGCTGTACCAGCTTCCTGAGGGCCTGAGCAATCGCGGGGAAAAATAAACAGAGCAGGGCGGTTCCTCAAATCGCGGGATCACACCTGGTGAAGCGTCACGAGTGATCGCTCCCCGGAGCCGCAAGCCAGGTTTGCGGCTCGGGTGGAACCTCGCCCTCCCGGAACCTCGCCCTCCCGGAACATGCGCCATCCCGGAATATTCGCCATCCCGCACGCCCAGACCAGGCCTACGACTCGGTGAGTTCGAGGTACGGGTCCAGTCCCATGTTCTCGTACTGCTCCAGTCGCAGGCGTTCCTGCTTCAACAGGTGCTTGCGCTGCTTACGGTGAGTCCGCTCGAGAAACCGCTGAACACGATTGAAATATCGCAGCCACGTTCGCCCCAACTCCCCGGCTCGATCGGCGATGGCCAGTCGTCGTTTGCGTACCAGTTCCTTTGGTTCCCGACATCGCAGCAGCTCGTCTTCCAACGACAGGAAAAACTGAAAGGATCCCGGGTCTCCCTGCCGTGCGGCACGACCAACCAGCTGTCGGTCAATGCGTTTTGAACTGTGCATTTCTGTGGCGATCACATGCAACCCGCCAGCTGCACGCACATCGTCGTCCAGCAGAATGTCGGTTCCTCGGCCCGCCATGTTGGTGGCAATGGTCACACCTCCCGGATGCCCCGCATCGGCCACAATCGTCGCCTCCTGCTCGTGATAACGAGCATTCAGAATCTGATGTGCGATGCGGCGATCCTTCAGCAGTAACCCCAGAGCCTCAGACGCTTCGACGGAAGGTGTTCCGACCAGAATCGAGCGGCCAGCGCGGGTCAGCAACTGAATCTGTTCCACGATCGCCTCACGCTTGGCATCCTGAGTCAGGAAGAATCGTGGCGACAGCCCCTTGCGAATGCAGGGTTTATTCGTGGGAATCCGCGTCACCTTCAGGCGATAGGTTTTTCGCAGTTCTCCCGCCGCCTGAACTCCGGTGCCGGTCATTCCCGCCAGATGGGTGTATTGCCGGAAAAAACTCTGCACTGTGATGCGTGCGGCCTCACCCGTAGCAGCAGTGATGGGCACCAACTCTTTGGCTTCGATGGCCTGATGCAGACCATCCTGCCACTTGCGGCCATCCATCACACGCCCGGTCCCTTCATCCACAATCACCACTTTGTTATCAACAATCACGTAGTCGCGATCCCGCTCAAAGGCCCTATGAGCGGTCAGGGCCTTTTCAACCTGCGAATAAATACGTTCGGTGTCGATCGAACTCAGCAGAGTCGGTTTCGACATCAGCACCACCTTGCGGCAACCGGCATCGGTCAGCCAGGCATTGCGCCGCTCCGGCTCATACACATAGTCCCTGCGGGGTTCCAGCTGAAACGTCACCCGATTGCTCCAGCGGAACAGATTCACGGTGGAAGGATCGTTGGGCTGAGTCAGACCGATGATCAGCGGCGTACGAGCCTCATCGATCAGAATACTGTCGGCTTCGTCAATCAACGCGAAATGATGACCACGCTGAACCGGGGCTTCTCCCCCCTGCATCGTTCGCAGATGCCGCCGATTTTTAGGAGACCCATCATCCTGAGAGGCACCGATTCGCAGCCGGTCACGCAGGAAATCAAATCCCATCTCTTTGGAGGTACCGTAGGTGATGTCCGCCGCATAATTCTTGCGCCGATCCTCCGTCTCCATGTTCTCAAGAATCCTGCCCACCGTCAGGCCCAGCAGTTCGTGCACCGGTCCCATGGTTTCCGCGTCACGTTTTGCGAGGTAATCATTGACCGTCACAACATGGCACCCCTGGCCAGTCAGAGCGCGCAGGAACGAAGGCATGGTGGCCGTGAGTGTCTTTCCTTCACCCGTCTGCATTTCAGCGATATTGCCCTCAAACAGGGCGATCGCTCCCATCACCTGCACCGGAAAATGTCGCATCCCCAGAACACGGCCGGCAGATTCCCGAACCAGCGCATAGGCCTCCGGCAATAACGTATCCAGCGGAATTCCCGCTCGCGCTTCCCACGCCACTTTTTTCGCGGCCGCCTGCAGCTCCGCGTTGGACCAGGACCGCATCTGCTCGCTGCGCGCAATAATCGAATCCGCCATCGAACGCCAGCGCGATCGCCGTGCGGCCGCCGGTACGAAACCCGCCCGGATAGCGTGATAAAGTTTGTTCGCAAAACTCATCAAATCACCATTCTTTCGGCTCTGCCTGTCTCACAGGCCCCCGCAGCCTCAACCGCAGGACTGAATCCGACGGATCCATCGCCCTGCGCGTGATTCCTCACCTAACGATGCCCTGCGTGTTGTCAGCTTCACCCGACGAATCAGAGTCAAAGACGCAGAGCGAGTCTTCTCCCCACGGACACGTCTTCGAAATGGAGTCCCCGTACCGATCGGTTCGCCGGAATCAGCCGGACACTGGCCACCTGACCCAGCGCGTTATTCTGACGCAGGGGCAGGGTGGAGTACAGGGGCAATCCGCCGGCGATCCGTCCGCAAAGGACGCCAGCCCACTGCTCCAACGCCCTGCGGCAGTGAAATCGGCAGAAAATTCCGAATTTCCGTCAGCCCACACAGAGTTGCATTTCACTCCAACGAAACATGCCGCCGGGACTTTCCGGATACAATCAGTCCCCCCACCAGAAATTCGCCCGCTCCTACTCGTGCTCTCGCTCGACTCCCATCCATCCTATCCGTCCCATCCGCCCCATCAATCCCATCCGCAGTCCGCCGCGTAACTCGGTTGGCGAAGGCTGCTGAAATCGCTACGATTCGTCGAAATTCGGGCGTTCCGCAGGCCGGTAATCATCGGGCTGAGTTGACGCTGTGGCGATGTGTTTGTTGCATGTCGCCAGGGCATCTGGTCAGCGTATCACTGGCGATCATCTGCTGGTGAAGTCTGCTGCGTGGATCGGCATCTGCACGGGTTACCAGTCCGGTCGCCGGGCCGTTTCAATCGCCCTGATTCGTTTCCCACTCATATCAGTTTCCCACACATATCAGCGGTGTCAGATCCATCGGGATCAGGCCGCAGCCCAATGTCCAGACAGAACGATCCCCCTCCCATGACCAGCGTTTCTGATGTCTTCGTACAAACAGTCCGGGATGGCCGGATGGCCTTCATGCCCTTTGTCACGGCAGGTGACCCGAATATCCAGACCACTCGAGCCGTACTGCTGGCATTAAAGGACGCCGGGGTGGACCTGATCGAACTGGGATTTCCATACAGTGATCCCATTGCGGACGGCCCCGTAATCCAGGCCTCTTACACTCGCGCCCTCGACAACGGCATCACGGTCGAACAGATCCTGCAGATGATGCATTCTCTGAAGGATCACCAGGTGCCACCGGTGCTGGCCATGGTTTCCTTCGCCATCATGTTCCGGCATGGCACAGCGGCCTTCATTCAGCAGGCAGCAGCGGTGGGCTTCAAAGGCCTGATCATTCCGGATCTGCCCGCGGAAGAAGCCGAAGAGACGGCGGCGCTGGCACAAGCCGCCGGGCTGGATTTGGTTCAGCTGATCGCGCCCACCACCACGGAAAAACGCACCCGACAGATTCTGCAGGCGTCCACCGGCTTCCTCTACTGCATTTCTGTCGCCGGGACGACAGGAGTGCGGCAGGAACTTCCACTGGAACTGACGCAACAGCTGCGTGCTCTTCGCGCACAGTCGAAACTTCCACTCGCTGTTGGATTTGGCATCAGCGGTCCTGATCAGGTCGCTGGACTGGCCGGCGTGGCGGATGGCGTAATCGTGGGCTCAGCCATGGTCAAGCGGATTGCCGCCGCCGAAACACCGGAGCAGGCCGCCGCGATTACCCGAGACTTTGCTAATCAGATGCAGCAGGCTGCCGCCGCAGCCAGACCATCCCTGAACCCCGCCCCCTGAACTCTGTCCCTTGTTTCAAGTTGCAAGTTCTCAGTTCCAGGTTCCTTGTCCCTCAACCCTTGTTCCTTGCTCCTCGTTCCCCGTTCTGCCCCTGCGTGCCCGACTCTGCAGAAACGCACGAGCATTCTCCAAAGTCTGCCGATTCAACAGAATGGACAGTGGCTGGCAGCCGGCCAGGCCCAAAACAAAGCGTTTCGTGATTGGGGAACATACCGAGAACTGCTAAGCTTCCAATCGAATCAGCGGCAGTGCCTCGGTAGCGGTGCCAGGGCAAGTCAGCGGTCAAGCAGGACATGGAAGTGAGTTCCCGAGATGGACATGCAGGGAAAAGTTGTGATCGTCACCGGTGCAGGCCGGGGCATCGGTGCCGCGATGTGCCGTCAGTTTGCGGCTGCCGGTGCGGCTCGAGTGATCGTGTCGGATCGCGATGCGGAAGCGGCAGCAGCTGTCGCTGAAGGCATGGGACCGACCGCTCGCTCCATCCACTGCGACGTCGCCAGCGAATCTCAGGTAGCCGACATGGTCCGGCAGGTGCTTGCTGAGGAACAGCGGATCGACCTGTTCTGCTCCAACGCCGGAATCACCGTCAAGGGCGGGCTGGAATCGAGCAATGCGGACTGGCAGCGCATGTGGGAAGTCAACGTGATGTCGCGTCTGTATGCAGCGCGAGCCGTTATTCCCCATATGCTGGAACGCGGCACAGGATATCTCGTGCAGACCGCCTCCGCCGCCGGACTGCTCACAGAAATCGGCTCCGCCTCCTACTCGGTCACCAAACACGCAGACCTTGCCATGGCGGAGTGGCTGTCCACGCACTATGGACGGCAGGGAATTCGGGTGTCCTGCGTCTGTCCGCTGGGAGTTGAAACGGACATGCTCGACGACTCTGACCCCATTCATCGCTACCTGCAACTGCGATCCATCACCGCAGATCAGGCGGCGACGTCAATTCTTGAGGGCATTCGCAGCGAACAATTCCTGATTCTGCCGCACCCGGAAGTTCTTGAATTCTTCCGCTTGAAAGGTGAGAACTACGACCGGTGGTTACGTGGCATGCAGCGCATGCAGCAGAAACTCACCCGAGAAAAAGCCGCCTGACGCAACACAGAAGAAAGAACGCGTCGTGCAAATGGACGGGCGTCGCGCAAGTGGGAGGGCGAGTGCTCCTGCCGAGCCGAAAAACCGAACCGGCTCAGATGGAACGTCCTTTTCCCTATCCATCCGTGGTCATCCGTGTCCATCCGTGGTTTCACAACACCAACTGGTCCACCAGGTATCCGTTGGCTAACGCCACAGGCTGTTATCACTCCGCGATTGAATCACACGGTCATCGGAATCATGGTGCTGGGGCAAGTCGTGACGGGTGAGGGGTTTGCGGCTCGGGTGGAACCTCGCCCTCCCGCACAAATGGCCCGCCCAATCCATCCGTGGTCATCCGTGTCTTTCGTGGTTCACAACACCAACTGGTCCACCAGGTGTCCGTTGTCTAACGCCACAGGCTGCTATCGCTTCGCGATTTAATCACACGCTCATCGGAATCATGGTGCTGGGGGCAAGGGGTGACGGGTGAGGGGTTTGCGGCTCGCGTGGAACCTCGCCCCACCGCACAAATCGCCCACCCAATCCCTCCGTGTCGCTCCGTGGTGTCATCCCGACGCCTGACCACCGCACGCCGTTCAGGTGGAACTTCGCCCGCGCGATGTGGCCGCACTCGGTTCAAAACGTCTCCGAAAATCAACGCGCCTTCATGACCCTAACAACACAATACTATTACACACTTGAGGGTGTTTTTAATTAACGCCCTGTTGCCAATGGCGGCAAATTTGTGCATCCTGGGGGACGTACAGGATATCTCACCCTGATTTGGTTTCAGGTCGCTGAGTTTTGGGTCCTGTGTCAAGTTTCCTTCAGGAGTTCCTCGTCATGTTCCGTAAAACGTGTCTGATGTGTGTGATGGCTTACCTGGCAACGACCGCCTCCGGCCTCGCAGATATTGCCCCCAAGCCTCCCGAAAAATCGACCAGAGTGGCCTCGGCCAAGGCCGCCGAAGACGGTCCGTCCACGAAAAAATCCAGCGGCACCAGCAAGTCGACGACTAAGGAGAAGTCAGAAAAATCCAGCACCGCCAAACAAGCCACAGCGTCAGCAGCGAAAAAGTCCGCGGACTCTTCCACCACCAAAAAGCCCGCCACATCGGCGCGAAAAACAGCAGGTGGAACGACATCGCGAACCGCTGCAGCCAAAACCAAGGCCGCACCAAAGTCCGGCAGCAAGTCAACAGCTGCCTCAAAGACAAAGGCCAAAACCGCTGCCAGAAAAACGACCGCCAGCAAAGCTCCCGCATCCCGCAAGACAGTCGTCGACACAGACACTGAAGAAGCGCCACAGTCCGGCATGTGAGCGTCCTGGCCATTGATCCGTTTTCATTCCCACGGGCCCGTCGACATTCCGCTCGACGGGCCTTTTCCATTGTGGGCCCTGCAAAGCTGCGTCGATCTTTCAAACACAATCTTCCCCCAAAAAAAGTCCCGGTCATAGCGGACGCTGATCTGGTGAAACGATGGGCCGGCGACCAGCCGGGAACCGTGAAGAAAAGCAAAACAGTTCCGGGCCTGGACCTGCTTCTCCGCGATCCGCGACTAGAATGACCCCGAAAGACGGAACCTCACACAAACCGGATTTGTGCCCAGACAATCTTGCGGGGGATAACATCATGGAGCTTCTGAAGGAATTGCTGCTCACAAACACAGCCATCGGTCGGGTGGAATGGCTGGGAATTTCTCCTGCGTCACGAGCGACGATCGAGCAGCGGGACAGGATCCGCATCGTCACCGGGGGCATCGAAGGCGACCATCACTGCCGCCCGAAACGGGCATCGAAACGGCAGGTCACCCTGATTCAGGCCGAACATCTCCCCGTCGTGGCCGCATTGCTCCGCCGCGATCGAGTGGACCCGGAATTGCTCCGCAGAAACATCGTCGTTTCCGGCATCAACCTTGCCGCGTTGCGTCACCAGACCTTTCGGATTGGCACCGCCGTACTGTCTGGCTCGGGCACTTGCCCGCCCTGTTCCCGCATGGAAACCAATCTGGGACCGGGAGGTTATGCGGCGATGCTGGCCCACGGCGGGATCACTGCGGTTGTCCGCCTTGCCGGTGACGTGCAGGTGGGCGATAACGTCATCGCGCTGCATGGATCAGACGAATGGCCTGAATTGTAACCCAGCGTGATCTCACAACCGAAGCCGCGAATCATTCCGTAATGCTGACCAACTCCCGGGCTGCTCCGAGCTAATCGGTCCCAACCCACGCGGGCACTAACGCACGCGAGCTTCGAAGGTGATCACACCTGTCTTATGCCCCTGCAATGGGCCGTCCAGAGTGAAGGTCAGTACGGAACTGCCTTCGCCGTTGGGTTCCACCATCACAGCCCCCGGGTGCTGCTCGTCAATCGTGGCGGAACCTTCCACATATTCCAGTCGAGGCGTCAGGTTGTCGACAATTCGCACATCATGCAGATTCAGATCCCCCGTGTTTTCAAAACGGATGGTGAATCGAATCACATCACCAATCATCGCGGATTCACGATCTGCCAGTTTCACCAGATGCAGAACCCCACCACGGTTCTGATCTTCCAGTCCAACCTTCTGCTGCACTTTGAAGACGGCAGCGACTTCAGACGCAGAATCCGTGGACGCAGTGATGACCGGGAACTGTTCACGGGTCCAGATTTCGGCATTCTGCCGTTGTTGTGCAAGGACAAATGCCTGGCGTCGATTGAATGTCTGAACCCCGGACGCAACTCGTCCCTCATGGCCTTCATCCACCTTGGTGGACTGAACCGGGCGATGTCTGTTCTGTGACTGCATGGCCGGTTTCCGGGAAATGATCCCGTCCACGCGATTATGGTTTTCGACTTCTGTCAGGGCCGTTTCCGCGATGTTTTCCTGTGCCATGCGACCGGTTTTCAGGTTCCCGATGGTGATCGCATCCCGGGCTCCTGACGCCTTATCAATTTTGGTATCAGCAACCAGGCCGGTCACGGAGCGTACCGAACCAAATCGAGGTGCATAGATCGCCACGCGATTTGAGGCCACCGTTTTTGCAGTTCCGGTGCCATCCACATAGCCGGCAACGGTGTCTTCGCTTTCGATTCCACTGCGAAGCCTGGCGTGCATCGCTGCAGAGTCCTCACGGTCCCCACCATCATAAAGGTATTCATCCGGGTAGAGATCGGCGGTCGCCGAAGGGGCAATGGTTTCCATCCGCTGCAGCGGCGTACCCTGCGGTGACATTTCCAGCCGAGGCTCCGCCGGGTGAAAGCTGGAGGGCCTGACCCCGCCCCGTGCTTCACGGGATGCGGTACGAGCGAACGGTTTTCCCCGGAATGCGGGAGTCAGCCGAACCACAGCCTCATCGCCTTCGTCGCCTGATTCGTCAACAGCGTCCTGCAGCGAAACCCGACGCAGAGTCAGCAATCCGGAGTCTGCAGAGTTTCGGAAGCCACGCGCCCCAGCCTGCTCCGGATAATTCGCGGGGACTGGAACAGGTTGATCACCAGCTTCATGCTCCAGCATCTGTGGCGTTGTGGTGGAGTACACATGATCCGGCTCCTGATGCAGTGCGGAGGTGATGCTGCAACCTGCGAAAGTCACCATTCCGGATCCGGCAAGACCAGCGGCCAGCAGCCGGCGGAAGAAGGCTTGTGCATCGTTCATGCGATTCGTCCTGCTCATCTCAGAGGATCTGCGGAAATTCCTGTGAACTCAGCAGCATGTGAAGTGTTCAGAGTGATGGCGTTGAAGACTGCGGGTTGAGCAGTGCGTTCCCGCCTGGAAGGTCAATTTCAGGGAAAGCTGGCAACGGGCCCGGGTTGGCGGCGGGGAATTCGGGCCACTCCGGCATCGCTGGCAACCGGCTCACCCGGCACCAGCGGACCACCTGTTCCGAAGAACAGGGGAGGGCTGTCAGGCCCCGACGGCACGCGGCCTCCGATCCGCACAATGACCATTGGCCGACCATGCCTGGAAGCAAGATCGATGGCGTTGCCTCCGGGAGCCACGGTCTGAGCTCTTTCGCTGCGGAGCGGATCGCCGGATGCAGCAATCTGCGGCCGTTCCAGGTAGATCACCCGAGTGACCAGCAAACCCTCTGCAGCGGCTCGAAGGTCCGCTTCATCAAACACGATGGGAATCGGATAGCTCTCTTTGAGCCCCTCCGGTGGGTGCAGGCGATCAAGAATCTCGATGGAAGGGAACAATTCCAGCCCCGGAAATTCCGGCATTTCCGCCAGTCGCAGACGGTACAGGTGTCCTGTGGCGACAGAAAACTGCGCTGGAGCATCTCCAGTCAGCAGTGGCTCGGGAGCGGCGGAATAAGCAGAGACCTGAGCAGTTGTGGGAACTTCCACACGAACGGGCTGCAGCCAGTGGGCGTCATCCCGCCGCACACGTTCAAGGATTTCGGCATTGTAGCCCGGCGGCAGTCGGTCGTTCAGAGGCTGATAGTACGGAGCATCGGCGGGATTCTGAGCAGTGGCCGTTCGGGACACCGCAAAGGCGGCGAACAGAAGGCTCAGAAGTTGTCGTGTCGCGACTTTCATCAGCGCTGCACCTTCACGAATTCAGAGATCATGGGACATGAAACAGGGGCGATGGAAGCTGCCGCTTCGATCGCCCCTGCGAGTACTCATCTGAACAAAGGCTGAAGCATTTCGGACTCAAAGTCCAACCTGTGATCAGGGAACGAAGACCGCTCCGCGTGAGCTGGGAGTGGAGACTTCGCCCGGCTCATAAACCGGATGCTTTTCACGATACTGAATGTGCTTCACTGGCTCCGGAACGCTGTAACCCGGATCATGTTCCACGTCGATCAGCATGTGGTCGACAGGTTTAGGCATCCGATTGTCGCTCAGGTTGCGGATCGTGTGAGACTTCAGACCAGCTGGACCTCCGAGCGGCAGGTGTGGAGGACCGGGCAGACCGATCGGAGTTCCCGTCATCGGCGATCCCCAGACCGGGGTTGGTCCCATTCCGGACACCGGCATGTGACTGCCTGGGGCACCCACAGCAGCCATCATGGCTCCGGGAACACCCTGCATGTGGGCTGGGAGCATTCCAACCGGGGTTGGAGGTGCATACTCACCAGCATCACCGTCCATTGTGGAGAATGAAACCGGCTGAACGCTGCCGTCAGCCTGAGGAGCCATGACCGGCTGCTCGAAATTCATTTCCTTGTTTCCAACTCGCAGCACCAGCATGACGGTGCCCATCTTCTCGGCCTGCTGAATTGGGTCAACACCCGGATCAAGCGTGGTGGAGACGAGGGTTTCCACACCGGCAATCGCCCGAGCCTGGAATTCAGGATTCGGCAGGTAGATAACCTTCGTTACCATGTTGTTGCTGCGGATGTGTTCCAGATCTTCTTCCGTCAGTTCCAGCGGCACAGTGTTGTGCTGCAGGTAAGCCATGGTGTTCGGATGAGCACCGCGAACTTCGAGAGTCGGATACAGGCTCTGGCCTTCCCAGCCTTCGCCGGGGATATTGGACAGCACCAGCTGGTAGATCGACCCCTGAGGGAAGTCCGCCCGACCTGGTACGAAGCGCTGATTCCGGGCCAGGGCAGCGCCTGACAACCAGCCAACGGACATGCCATCCTGACCGATGAATTTCACCTGAGTGGACATGACCGGACCGGCCATTGCGGGCCCCGGCTGAGCCAACACACCCAACACTCCGGGACCGGGACCATCCACCATGGGCCCTGGATGCTGGAGCATGGCCGCGGGAGGTGCGACGTGCTGACTGGATTTCACAACGGATGTGCCGTCCATCGTGGCACAGCCCATGCAGACCACCACAAGGGCGCCCAGGGCCAGAAAGTAATACCTCATCGCTACCCCTTCCTTGAGATGCTTCGTGAATCGAGGCATACCCAACTTCGATCCAACGGCAACCGGCAGATAACCGTATCCATGACTAACGCCGTGACTTCAACCGATCGGCACCAGTTTGACGTCGACCCCAACCGGGCGTCGTCGCTACACTGGCACCACGGAACTGTTCAACACAGTCCCGGGAACAACCCGCTGGCTGTTCCCTGTTTCGTTTGACGAATGGCACCTTCTCAGTGCAACATCCACCCGCAAAACAACTGCAACAGCCGGTTTCCAACGGTGCTTCTCCTCTTGTTTCGGGTCGTAACCCTTCGAATCTTTGACAAATCCAGCAAATTCCGAACATGAACTACAAACATCAAATCCTGCCCTGTCCGCCAGCGTTACGGATTGCGGCCTGTTTTGCGGGATGTTTCCTGCTGATGGTCACTCTGACCGCTGCTGAGACAGCCGATCAGCAGCCACCCGCTTCGGCAGAACCTGCCGCCGCTCAGCAGGCATCGGATGCTGCCGTGCCAGCCCTGCCTGCGGCCGACGACATTCTGAACCAGGCTCGCACACGTCTCGAATCACTCAACTCCCTGCAGTGCGACCTGCAGCAAACAGCGATTTTTGGCGGTGTCAAACTGATCGCAGCCGGGAAATACACCGAAGCCTCCGGCAATCGCGTGCATCTGATCTACCGGATTTACCCCATGTCAGCCATCCGGACAGAAGATGCGGCCAAAAATGCTCTGGATGCCGCCGCACCCGAACTCAAACCGGAAGAAAACCGCGGAGAATTGCTGCAGGTCTCCGATGGTGCTGTTGTTCATACCAGCTGGAAAAATGGCGATATCGTCCGCGTCACCCGGAGAAATCTGAAGGACATTCTCGATGCCGCTCAGACAATTTCCGGATACGATCCCAACAACGTCGCGATGGACCTTGGCGTCGGTGGCTTGCGAGCCCTGATTTCACGTCTTCAGACCTCCATGGTCTTCGCCCCCGTGAAGACAGTCCAGGCCGGAGATCGGACGCTGCTGGAGGTCACAGGACGCTGGAGCGACCGCGTACGTCGCGAAATCTTCGGACTTCCCGAGGGGACATTCGTCGACAGCCGCCCATTCGTCCCCGAATACGTACGAGTGTATGTCGACCAGGAAACCATGCTGCTGCGACGCATTCAGTTTCTGAAGCACAGCGCTGACCCGGCCCAGAAACTGGCACGGCCACTCCTGACCCTCGATCTGAGAAACCTCAGGATTAACGACACCATCGATGAATCACTCTTCACATTCACTCCCCCGGAAAACACGCGGGAAGAAGACATGACGGAAAGCGTCATCAATTCGATAAAGACCAGTGTGGCTCCGGAGTCCGCCCCCAAAGCAGACACGCCGGCGGCAACCCCGCCCAAAGCTCCTGACCAGGCAGGCAATCCGGCCGCAACCGGAAACCCCTGAGCGGCTTTTCGCGGGAATCCCGCGTGGAATGGAACCTAAGGGAGATCGTCGCGTTTCGCTCCGACAAAACGTGGGTCCTCAATTTTCCCGGCAAATTCCAGAGAACAAACAGCCTCGCGGAATCAAGCAAAAAACATCCCGAATCACCAAAACTTCGCCAACTGTTTTTTCTCCCAGCAAATTGGCTGAGTCCGACGCCGGGGTTTAATTTTTGCGGAACGAATGGCAGCAGGACCTACGGACACGACGGCGACCATGGTTGCAGGCGCGTAAAAAAACCGGAACAGCACGGCTGTTCCGGTTTTTGTCAACTTGTTGGCTTTCCGGGCACTGAAGCTCAGGCTGGCAGAATGCCTTTGGTCACCAGATAGGCGATCACTTCGCGTGCCAGTTCTTCGATCCCTTTGTTGTCCGAATCCAGCACGATTTCGGGCTTCTCCGGGGATTCGTAAGGAGCACTGATGCCGGTAAAGTCCTTGATTTCGCCGGCACGAGCCTTCTTGTAGAGGCCCTTGGGGTCCCGGGATTCGCAGGTTTCCAGGCTGGCCTGCACCAGAATCTCGATGAATTCTCCCTCGGGAAGCAGGGCACGGACCATGTCGCGATCCGCTTTGTAGGGAGAGATGAAGGCCGTGGACACGATGGTTGCCGCGTCCGCAAACAACTTCGAAACCTCGCCGATACGGCGGATGTTTTCCGTGCGATCCGCCGGCGAGAATCCAAGGTTCTTGTTCAGGCCCATGCGAATGTTGTCGCCGTCCAGAACAAAAGTGTGCACACCACGTTCATGGAGCAGTTGATCGACGGCGTTGGCGATCGTGCTCTTTCCGCATCCGCTGAGCCCCGTGAACCACAGAACGGCCCCACGATGGCCATTCAGTTTCTGGCGATCTTCGCGGGTGATTCGATGGGCGTGCCACGTGACATTCGTCGCTTTCTGTTCGGTCATCCTGATTGTAACTCCAATGGGAACCTGTTTAAGGGGAAACTGCGTCGCAAGCCGTTAGCGATTTGCCACGGGTACGGAGACGATCAGGATGATAGAGAAGTACGGTGTTGCGGGAAATCCACGAATTCCAGGCCGGGGCGTTGTGGAAACAGATTTTTCAAAAATGGTGGATTCCGGGGAAATTGAGCAGGCCCGCTGAATCCCCATGATCCGTATTCCCGATCGCAGCAGTTTTTCAGGAGGGGCTGTAATTCTTCGTAATCGACGTACAATTCGGGGTAGCAGCAACGTGCATCGCCCCACCGGTCAGCCTAACCAACGGTGACTCTGGTAATGCGATGCCTCACAGAAGAAATGCGGCATTCAGTCTGCAGGACGTCGCGATTTTTCCGGGATTTGTACCATGGCAGAGGGAAGTCCGCAGTCGGAACAATTGACGCAGGGCTACGGCAGTCGACCGGAAGAACTACCGCCGGTAACGCCGCCGTCCGCGGGGTTTATCGTGCAGTTGTTCCTCATTCCCGCCCTGATCGTCATGGCAGTTGTTGCCGTGTGGGCGCTGTTTGGTAAGCTGGCCGATTCCGGAAGCGACTGGGCTCCGCTGGTCGCAGACCTCGGCAGTGGCAATGAGCACCGCCAGTGGCGCGCTGCTCAGGAACTGGCGCAGATGATTCGTAATGAACAGCTGCAGCCACCGGTGGGTCGTGAACCACTCGCATCCAATCCCCTCGTGGCTGATGCTCTCGTCACGCTCCTCCAGGATTCTCTGAAATCGACGACTCCCGGGGCTGAGGACGTGCTGCAGCAGGAATTTCTTGTCCGAGCCCTCGGAGCCCTCCAGGCGGACGAGAAAACGCTGCCTGTTCTGGCGCTCGCAATGAATCAGTCCCGCGACATCGAAGTGCGGCAAAGTAGTCTGATGGCCCTGACTTCCATTGCCGGGCGTCGGTTTGATGCGGAAATGGGCTACGACGCCGTCAATGGATCCGACACCAGCCAGAAGCTCAGGTCGCCGCTGGCTCAGCCAACCATCTCCGACGCGGCCGTGCTCGAAGAACTCTGGAAAGCTACGCAGGATCCTGAAGCAATCATCCGGCACCTTGCCGCCTACGCCACAGCCAACGTCAGCGGCCCCAAAGCCATTGAACAACTCAAAGTGATGCTGCTCGATGGGGATCGCCGCACTCGAGCCAACGCCGTCATGGGCCTGGCCCGCAACGGAGTTCCCGATGCCGTGGATGCTCTGACAAAGTTACTGCGAGACTCCCTGAAACCATTCGACCCGACATCAGTGGCAGACCAGCCAAAGGTGGATCTGGTGGTCGCAGAACGTGCCTACCTGGCAGAACAACCGATTCTGATCCGAAATTGCCTGCGTGCCATCGTCGACCTCTGGGGACACATGCAACCGGCACAGCAGGCCGAAACCCGCGAACTCGTTTCCGAAGTCACGGCGTCTACCGCTTTTGCTCCGGACGTGCTGTTGCTGGCCCGAGCTACGCTGGACCAGTTGAAAGTTCCGCAGTAAGGTCCACGCACACGTCAACGCAGCCCAGCGTCCCAGACCTCACAACGACAGCAGAACGCCATCACAGCACGCGCCTGCAGTGCATCAGGGCCGTTGACACCACGTCTTCAGAAGGCATTTCGAGAAAGGCTTAAGCACATGTCCGGCAAACGAGTTCTGCTGCTGGCAGGGGATTTCGTGGAAGACTATGAAATCATGGTCCCGTTCCAGACACTGCTGACCGTCGGTGTGGCCGTCGATGCCGTCTGTCCGGGAAAGCAGGCCGGCGAAAAAATCCGTACGGCCATCCATGACTTCGAAGGCGATCAAACGTACTCAGAAAAACCCGGGCACAATTTCACGCTGAACGCCAGCTTTCAGGACATCTCCTGCGATCGGTACGACGGCCTGCTGATTCCCGGCGGTCGCGCCCCTGAATACCTGCGTCTAAATCCGCGCGTGCTGGAGCTGGTCCGTGAATTTAATACGGCCGGAAAGCCGATCGCCGCCATCTGCCACGGTGTCCAGATCCTCTCAGCAGCTGGAATTCTGCAGGCACGCACCAGCACCTGCTACCCGGCCTGCAGTCCGGAGATCAACCTCGCAGGCGGTTTCTACCGGGAAATTGCCCTCGACGCAGCTCTCGTCGATGGCAACCTGGTCACCGCACCGGCCTGGCCCGCTCATCCCGCATTCTGCCGGGAATTTCTGAAGTTACTGGGTGTGCTCTGAATGCTTTTGGGCGGTCGCAGTTGGGCATTGTTGACGGAAACTACAGCAACCTGTCGTCCGCAGGTTCCATTTTGCAGTGAGGACAAAGGCTGCGGGATTAACTCCGGGGCCTAGCCTCAAACACGTGCGGCAGTCACTCAACTCCGCCAACACCAACCGCTGGTTCATCAAAGATCCCACGGCCGAATCCCGTGTTGACCACGCATGCGATTCGCTGGTTGACAAACAAGCCGCATGGGACGTCCCGAGCACACCGGGCTCAGCAGATTCTTGGTAAAGGAGCCCCCGTGGGTTCATCCAGCGGTCTTGCTCGGCCATAACTTCTCGTTACGGTCACAGGGCTGATTCCCCGGGGCTGCACTTCGCCGATGCACGCCGCCTGACGGCTCTGCGGACAATCCCTCAACGCAGCTAACGCTGCGGCAGCAACATCCGCCTGCACCACTGCCAGAAAAGTCCCTTCATTGGCGAGGTATAGAGGGTCAATTCCAAACAACTCACAAGCGCCGCGGACCACCTCACAAACCGGAACTCTGGATTCGTGAATGTTCAGAGTCTGCCCGCACTCCATCGCCCACTCGTGCAGCACGGCCGACACTCCACCCCGCGTGGCATCCCGCATGCAGCGGATGCCTCCGGGAACTCCACGACGCAAAGCCTCGACCGCCGGATAGACACTGCCACAGTCGCTGCCAAATCCCGCCGCCCACTGTAACCCATTGCGTTCCGACAGCACCGCAGTTCCATGACGCCCGACATCCCCCGACACCAGAATCTGATCCCCCGGATTGATCGCGGTGGGGCCCGGCAAGGGCGAGCTTTGAAACTCACCAATCCCGCTCGTATTCAGAAAGATGGCATCAACCGCACCGCGGGGCACAACCTTGGTATCACCCGTCACAATCTGCACACCACATTCTGCCGCTGCAGTAGCGCAACTGTCCAGAATACGCCCAAGGACAGAAAGCGGGAGTCCCTCTTCAAGGATCAACGACAGACTCAGCCAGATCGGAACCGCACCCGCGACGGCAAGATCGTTGACGGTTCCATAAACCGACAAGGTCCCCAGATCGCCGCCGGGGAAAAACAGCGGCGTGATCGTGTGACTGTCCGTGCAGAACGCCAGTTGTGCGTGATGAGTCATCAGCTCAGCCGCATCCCGGATCTGAAGATCCGGTGCTGATCCACTTCCCCCCGCACGGGACGGCGACATGGACGTCCGGGCGCCTCGAAGGCGGGGCAGAATGAACTCGGTCAGTAATCGCCGCGATGCCCGCGCGCCTTCTCCATGAGCAAGGCTGATGCGTTCCTCATCCACAGAGGCCTCCAGTGGACATGCAGCACCTGACAACGACGAATTCATAAGAACCCCTCCCGGCACGTCAGACGAGCAGCGTTCCCCGGGAGACCGTAACCGCCTGACCGCTCAGCCGCACACGCTCCCCTCGAAGTTCCATCCGGACGTGTCCGCCACGCTGAGATGCCTGGAATCCAAACAACGTCTCTCGACCAAATCGCACAGCCCAGAACGGCGCCAGTGCACAGTGGGCCGAACCTGTCACTGGATCTTCGTTCACACCGGCAGCAGGCGCAAAGAATCGGGAGAGAAAATCGTGATCCGCAGCATCCCCCACAGCCGTCACGATCACACCACGCACGGAGTATCTGCCAAGAGCCTGAAAGTCCGGTCTGAGCCCACGGACCACGGCCGCCGACTCAACCTCTACCAGGTAATCAAACGCCGACTTTCCAAAGAAACGAATCCGGCCCGGATCCAGCGACAACGCCTCGGGCAAACCCGCCGGCATCTCCTCGACGGAAATCGGCGTCGCCGGGAAATCCAGCCTGATCCCCTGCGCAGCAGACTCCGCCGTCAGCACTCCACTTCGGCTCTGAACTTCGAGACACCCCTGATTCCAGTGCGATCGCAGAAACTCAGGCAACTCCCCCTGATTCGCCAACTCACGCACGACATGCGCTGTCGCGAGAGTTGCGTGGCCACAGAGATCCACTTCCATCGTGGGCGTCAGCCAGCGCAGACGAAGCTGACCGGCATCCGGATACAGGAACGCGGTCTCCGCCTGATTCATCTCCGCAGCCACCTGCTGCATCCACTCCGTACTGCGAACTTCCGGCAACAGACACACAGCTGCCGGATTTCCCCGAAACGGGGCAGACGTAAAGGCATCCACCAGAAACAATGGCACACCAGACATGCCCAGCACATCCTTTCAAAAAGGGGACATTCTACTTTATTCAGCATCAGGCGGCGACAAGCCCCACAAATGCCACCAAGATCATCTGCGTCACAGGTTGCGATTGCTGGTCACGTCCTCTGCCGCATCTGTCCCCCAAAGGAACAAACCGAACGCCGACGCGCGAGCCCTTGCCTGGTTGCAAAGAGAATCAACAACATTATGCGGCTCAGATGGAACTTCGCCCTCACGAAACTCACCAATCCAACACCGGCTCAGATGGAACTTCGCCCTCCCTATGCCAACACGGCTCAGATGGAACTTCGCCCTCCCTATGCCAACACCGGCTCAGATGGAACTTCGCCCTCCCTATGCCGGCACCGGCTCAGGTGGAACTTCGCCCTCGCTATGCCGGCACCGGTTCAGGTGGAACTTCGCCGGTTCCCGGGAGCATTCTCCAATCCCGCATTCGTCCTCCTGGGAAACAGGAGTACTCCATACGTCTGTTCAGCGACCAATTCCCTGGCCTGATGGTTTGCGAGTTTTGGCAGCTTTCAGGTCATAGTTGGACTCGCCCACAACTTCCGACAGCGCCGTCAGGAATTCCGGTCCCACACTGACACGACAATCGTTCCCGGTGGTCAGGACATAACGCAATCGCGTGCCTGCAGGGACGCCACCGGCCTCCCGATCTGATACCTCCCCGGAGTCAACGTTCCGCCCGCTGTTTTCCCCGGCGGAATCCACCACCAGAATCACGTCCGTAGTGCCGGGGTATCGGGAGAGCAGAACGCGCACGCGATGAATGTCTTCGTGAGTATGCAATCCAGCCTCGAATTTGATGGCGACCTGAGCTGTGAATTCCCGATCGGCCTGATCCAGAGTCAGAATGCGATTCACGACCAGATTGGGTTCACGTCCGCGACGATCCACCTTACCGGCAACAATCACCACGTTTTCGGTCCGAATCACTTCTTCGAATCGGGCATAGTCTTCCGGCCATGCAATGCAGCGAATGATGCCTGTGGGATCTTCCAGGTCGAAGTTGGCATATTTGGAGTGTCCGTTCCGGCTGGTCTTTTTGGCAGTTGCCAGCTTGATGGCCGAGATCATGCCTCCCACGACCACCTGGGCCCCATCCTCCATGTCAGCCAGTTCCTGATTGCGATTGGCAGCATACCGTTCCACGCGGCGGGCATGCTGTGTGAGAGGATGTGAGGTGAGGTAGAAGCCGATGGTATCCTTTTCAAACTGCAGCTTCTGGGAATGAGTCCAGTCCGGCACATCCGGCAGCGCACTGGACACCGCGGCTCCCTGGTCATCGGTTTCCTCATCGTCCCCGCCAAACAGGCTCTTCTGTCCACGAGCCTTGTCCTTCTGGCGGGATGTGGCCGCCTGCACGGCACGTTCCACAATCGCCATCTGCTGAGCTCGTGTGCCGGGCAGGCTGTCCAACGCCCCGGCTTTGATCAGCGTTTCAAGCACATTCTTAGTAAGGCTTCTGGGATCGATTCGTTCCGTGAGGTTGAAAATGTCGCGGAAAGGCCCGTTGAGTGTCCGTTCTTCCACGATCGCGCGAACCGCGTTCTCTCCAACCCCCTTGATCGCTCCCATTCCGAAGGTGATTTTTTCGTCAACGATCCCGAACTCCACTTCAGAAAAATTGACGTCCGGCGCACGAACCTCAATCTTCATCCGACGGGCATCGTCGACGTGCTCACTGATCCGCTCTGTACTCTCCATCTCACAGCTGAGCAATGCAGCCATGAATTCGACAGGATAGTGGGCTTTCAGATAAGCCGTTTCGTAGGCAATCAGACCGTAGGCGGTGGAGTGCGATTTATTGAAGCCGTATCCGGCAAAAGCGACGATCAGGTTCCAGAGTTCCTGGGCGATCTGCTCAGAAATTCCATTACTGACAGCGCCCGAGATGTAGTCTGAGTGAAACCCGGTGATGACCTTTTCCTGCTTCTTGCTGATCGCCTTGATGCATTTGTAGGCTTTGCTCAGCTCGATGTTGCCCACGCGGTTCAGAATCCGCATCACCTGTTCCTGATAGACCATCACTCCGTAGGTCTCGTCCAGAACCGCGTCGACAGTGGGGTGCACTTTTCGGGGTGGCTTGCGACCATGCTTCACGTCCACATATTCCATCACCATCCCGCCTTCCAGCGGACCAGGTCGATAGAGTGCGGACGTGGCAATAATATCGGCGAAGCAGTCCGGACGCATTTTCGTCAGCAGGTCCCGCATCCCGCCGGACTCCAGCTGAAAGACCCCTTTCGTCTCACCTCGCTGCAGCAGTGCGAACGTGCGGGCATCCGTCAGGTTGTTCTTGACGATTTCCAGATCAAAGTCCGGATAGCGACGCTTCACGTTCTGTATGGACTTATCAAGGATCGTCAGATTCCGCAGACCCAGAAAGTCCATTTTCAGCAGACCGACTTTTTCGACCGTCGGACCGTCCCATTGCGTGATGATGTCTTCCTTGCCGGTAATCGTTTGCAGGGGAAGTACGGTATCCAGCGGCACGTCGGCAATCACCACACCGGCAGCATGCGTGCCGGCACTGCGTGCCAACCCCTCAACCGCGATGGCGAAATCCAGCAGCTTCCGAGCCATGGGATCGGTGTCGTACGCCGCTTTCAGGTCGGCACTTTCCTTCAACGCGTCCTTCAGGCGAATGTTCAGCGTCTCCGGGACCATCTTGGCCAGTTCGTTGACTCGGCTCAGAGGCACATTCAGCGCCCGGCCAACATCCCGGATCGCATTCTTCGCCTTCAGTGTTCCATAGGTGCCAATCTGCGCGACGTTGCGCTCACCGTATTTCTGCTTTGTATAGTCAATCACCATCTGCCGACGATCACGACAGAAGTCGATGTCGATATCAGGCGGCTCGTTACGACTGGGATCCAGAAATCGCTCAAACAGCAGATCGTACTTCAGCGGGCAGACGTCCCCCAGTCGCAGCAGGTACGCCACAATCGCACCACACGCCGATCCTCTCGCGCCGCAGGGAATCCCGTTCCGCCGCGCAAATTCCACAAAGTCCCAGACAATCAGAAAGTAGCTGGCATAACCCTTCGACTCAATCACACTCAATTCGTAGTCGAGCCGTTTCCAGTGCGCTTCCGTCAATTCGTCCCCATACCGCTCATACATCCGATCACGGCACAGATCCCGCAGATACTGAATGTCAGTTTTCTGATCCGGCGGGCGAAAGACCGGGTACAGCTTGCGTTCCCCCAACTGCATGTCGATGCGATCGGCAATTTCCTGTGATCGGGCAACGGAGTCTTCCAGTCCGGGAAATCGGGAATACATTTCGTCCGGCGAACACACATGCAGACCGTCGTGCTCCATCTTCATGCGTTTTTCGTCGTCGACTGTCGTGCGAGTATTCACGCACAGCATAACGTCCTGAACTTTGGCGTCCGCCTGAGTCAGATAGTGCGCGTCGTTGGTGGCCACCAGCGGCAAGCCCATACGATTGGCCAGATCCACCGTCAACTCCAGACACTGACGCTGAATCTCAAAGCCGGAGTTCTGAATCTCCATGTAAAAGCGGTCACCGAAAACTCGCACATACCACTCAGCCAGCTTGCGCGCCTCATCCCGATTGTCAGCCAGCAGCAGGCGAGACAATTCAGAGGACGCGCAGCCCGACAGACAGATAATGCCTTCGCTGCACTCTTCCAGCAAGGTGCGGTCAATTCGGGGCTTGTAGTAGAAGCCTTCGAGGTAGGCCAGCGACGACATGCGAATCAGATTGTCAAACCCCTTCCGATTCATCGCCAACAGCGTCAGATGCGTCGCCGCTTCCTTCTGACGACTGGCACTACGATCGGATCGCATCCCCGGAGCCACATAGGCTTCGTAGCCCAGAATCGGCTTGACGCCCCCCGCTTTGCAGGCATTGTAAAACTCAATCGCCCCGTACAGGTTGCCGTGATCGGTGATCGCGATGGAATTCATGCCATTCGCTTTGACATGCGACACCAGATCCGGAATGCGATTCACCCCGTCCAGCAGACTGTAATGCGTGTGACAATGCAGATGCGCAAATGGACGAGTTGCCACGATGGGTGCATCCGGTGCCGGAACTGCTTCTGCCATATCCATAAATCCTGTTCAGAGCTGTTTGATGTCGCCCCGTATGATATCCAGCTGCTGGCTTTTGGAACAGGCAACGCGAGCGATCATCACAGGGTTCCCCACCGACAGGTCGAATGTTCCGGAAGGGCGATGTCACCGAGAGGGCGAGGTTCCCCCCGAGTCGCCAACACGCCCGGGTTTCCCGCCCAAACAACCCTCGCGGAGGACGCCGCCACAAATCGCAACATCCAGTGCAACAACGACTTGCAACAAACAGAATGACTTACCATCCCCTGGCAACGAAAAAAGTAGAACGTCCCCTTTTTGATTTTCCCCAGCCGTGATTAGACTCCGACAATGAATATTCACGACCACCTGATCGGCGACGTCCTCAACCGACTCAATCAGC
>CAIYBH010000187.1 GCA_903924405.1 uncultured Planctomycetaceae bacterium
ATGCCCCAAATCGACCATTTTGGATAGAAAAAACGGAAGCGCACATACCTTTCGGTCGTTGAACAGACCGACAGTCGCTGATTCTGAAAAACAAAAACATTTCACGCCCAGCCACGGGCGTGGTGCGCAATGCAGGCTAGGGCGGTTAAAAAAAGGCCTTACGCACTAAGGTGGATAAGGATACGTGGGCGAGATTATGATGTCAAGTCGGCTCTGTTAATGCAAAAATCAGAGTGAGCATTCCGGATACGCGTGTTCGATTGACGTGCAGCATCTGTGGATCCGCGAACGTGCGGCTCCCTGTGTTGTGATTTGGCTGATATTCAGCCTGAGCAGTCGCGAGATGTGCTGTGCCTTTGCCACACTGATGTCGCTGCTGGTGAAAGATCCGCAGCCGATTTCGTCAGATTGTGTCGGGACATAACGAGCCGCGACGGTAACGAAGCGGTGGGTCGGCTCGGCTCAGATGAATCATTGGCCTGCCGTGTTTATGCCACGGTTGTGTCACACGCTGGTTGGGAGCAAAACGCTACCTTAGCTTGAAATCAAGCCGCATTGCCCTGCCTGCGGGGGAGTAACGGCGGACGGGAAGGCTGCGCTCGACAGTCCTGCCGGCACTCCGTCACTCTGGTGTTTGCCCCTCGTCGCTGAAAAAGACCCCATGATCGTGCCGATGGAATGGTCGCTTACACCTGGGAACAGACCTGAGCGACGGGAAAAGTAGAATGTCCCCTTTTGCGTTTTCAGGGGATCTCAAGGCGTTCGCGTTTGCCTTCAAGACCCTGTCGGGAAACTGCAGAGACCACCACCGCCGTGGTGGCTGGGGAAAGCCTGAATTCCCGGGAGACACCCGGATGTGTCTGAAAAGTCCAGCCGCCCGGCTGAAGTGTCCACAGGGCGTAGACAAATGGTGGTTCGGACGTCGATGGCGAGAACTCAATCGCAGAGCCCTCAGGTGTGCGGTTGAGTCTGACGGAGGGTGCCGGCGGGGCTGTGGACTGCCGTGAGGGGAATGGTGGAACAAGGGCATGTTCAGTGTAGACACTTGTCTTTAAGGTCTCCTGAATCCCCTGCGAATTCTTTTGTAAGGCGCGAAGACTGAAGTGCAGGTGACCCGGTGGCTGCACCCGGTCGCGACAGATCCGGATTTGCTTCACAATTTCGGCCGCGTCATAGGGACGTTTCTCGTCATCCAGGCGACTTGTGAACAGTCCTGGCCAGACACAAGTTGACGCGGGTGCCTCGGATTTCCAGTAGTCCAGCAGCACCGGAAAGCTCTGAGCTTTCTGATCGATACTCCAGTACAGCTGTGGCGAGAGATAATCGCACCAGCTGTTTCGCAGCCATAATGCAGGGTCGGCAAAGATTCCCGCGTACTGATCAAATCCACTGATTCCAGGAGCTGTTCCCGGACGTCCGATTCCAAAAGGGGAAATGCCGAATCGGATCTGTGGTTTCATTCGACGTACGGTGGTGTGAATTCTCTGAACCAGCTGATTGACGTTCTCCCGCCGCCAGTCGGCTCGGCTGAGTTTGCCGCCCGTTTGCAGATAGCGATTCCACGAAGTGTCGTCCGGAAACGGCAGATCGCGGTCGCCGGATTGGATCGGATAGGGATAGAAGTAGTCGTCGATATGCACGGCATCGAGATCATAACGCTGCAGCAGATCTTCAAGAACTGCAATGGTCCGATCCATAGCCTCTGGCTCGCCTGGATCCAGCCAGAGGAATTTTCCATAGCTTTTTACGAGTTCGGGATGTTGACGGGAAATGTGGGAGGATGCCGGCGGCGACTTGCCGATGTGTGCCCGGCAGGGATTGAGCCATGCGTGCAGTTCGATCCCCCGCGCATGTGCCTCGTTGATCCAGAATTTCAGGGGGTCATACGCTGGAGACGGGCCCCTGCCCTGCTGCCCGGTCAGGCTGACACTCCATGGTTCCAGTGGTGTTGGATAAATAGCATCCGCGGCGCTGCGGACCTGGAGGATGACCGCATTCAGCTTCAGATGCTTCAGGAGTTCCAGAATCCGGATCACTTCAGCCTGTTGTTCACTGGTGCTGAGCCCTTTTTTTGAGGGCCAGTCGATATTGTCCAGTGTGGCCACCCAGACCCCGCGAAGTTCGCGGGGGGCTGCCGGAGGCTCAGAGGTCTGTGCCGGGACCGCTGCCATGAACGTTGTTTGCACAGCCAGACTGACTGCGAGGATGAACCAGTATCGCATTTCCAGACAGCTGATCCACCTTATGAGAAACGGTTTTTTCATAGGCCGATTTTCTTTGACACAGCTGATGTGTCATGATCCGGAAAACGTTGCGAAAAACGATCCGCTTGAGCGATCGGTGATGAGGCGAGGTTTTGTCTGCGTCAGGCGGTGCGACGCAAATCACGCTCTGCAGTGGATCGTAACCCTGCTTTTCAGCTCAGACCTGACAGTGTTACCAGATGGGGGACCAGCGTCTATGAGTGGACGTTGTTGGGGCTTTAAAGTCCTGCAGGAAGGCAATGAGGTGTCTCAGGGCTTTACTGGCTTCAGAGCTCCGGCGGTGATGGCAATCGCGAGATGGTTTTCTGCCGGGGGAACAGGACACAGAGTAAATGGATTGAAGGCACAGGGGGGATTGTAGGCGCGATTAAAGTCCAGCACGATTGTGCTGTCAACGGGCCTTGGAACAGTCAGGAATCGTCCGGCACCATAGGTTTCCTGACCGCTGGTGTGATCCTTGAAAATGAAGAACAGGGTTTCCGGCGAGTCGGCAATCGCTTCCAGTCGAAAGTCCTGGTCTCCAATCCGAAACTCAGCGAAGCCCGCCAGGGTTTCCTCGTGACTCTCCCCCTGAATGTTCTGAATCATCAGGGTCTTCGGTTCTGTATATGGCGTAAATGTGCCAACGACTTGATACTTCTGATCGGGGGGATACCAGCGTTCGCCGGGAAAGGCAGCAATCAGTGGATTGGCGGAATCTCTTGATCGAATGGCCAGACGGCCACTTCTGCGAATGAGTTGCAGTGAGGTCGTTCCGATCGTCAGCCGATCCGGTGAATCCGCTTCCGGAAGAACAGGATCAATCCTCAGGAATCCCGTGTTGACATTCCGATCATTCAGGCGAAGTGAAACGCCGTCCGCAGCCCGAAAACTGATGCTGCGTTCCGTGACAGTCAGGGTGCCGGCGATTTTCGGCAGGGACGCTGATGTCAGCTGAATCTGACAGTCCGCGGCAGATCCAAACGTCTGGTCTCCCGTTTTGAGATAGAACAAACCAGAAACGGACAGCCAACCGTCGGGAGCCTTCAGTTTTTGTTCACGCGCGGCACGCCAGGCCACGGTTTCCTGATGCCAGTCGGCGTCGTCTTCGAAACTGCAGACCAACGTCACCATCGCTGTCAGAATCATTCCCGAAAAAGCGGCATGAAACGTCAACACGACTGTGCTCTCCTGGTGACTGAGGAATCCTCGCTGTTGCTGATCTCCGGATCATACAGAGTCCGGCGAATGGATACACCCGCCGGTAATCTTTGTGATGCCGGGGCAGAGGTGAGACAAGGATCCTGCGGGGATGGCGTGTGTCCGCGATCGGCAAGTCAGTGCGCGACAGCAAATTCGCCCCGAGAGGAAATTCGACGGTTACGCGCGTTGTCAAGATGATGCAGAATCAGCATCGCCTGCCTTGTGAGATTGCTGGTTGTGACCGGAGAGAATCCGACGACCGATCCGGCCCCGTAGACTCCGGGGCGCCACGTTTCCAGCACATCATTGCACCACAACTGCCCCTGCTCATCAGGCTCGACCCCTATTTGTGGCAAGTCCAGGTGTGCCGTAAACCCAACCTGCCGACGGCAGTCGATAATGGACTCAGAATTGTGTGTCGGGGAGAATTCGGACAGCCGCGACCTGAGCGAGTGGTCCGTCACACTGACGCCACTATCGATCGCCAGTTCCGTGAGCACCTCATCGATTGTACCGCTATTGATCAGACGACACTGACAGCCGAACAGGCTCAACAGTGCGGCCAGCCCGGCCCCCACACCTTCGCCGCCCAGAACACATGCATGCCGGGGCAGTTGCGGGCTGTCGAGTAGTCGTTCGATGGACAGGATCTGTGGGCGATTTTCGAGGGAACTGAGAGGGACGCAGCGGGTGCCTGTGGCAATCACGCGGGGGCCCCGTATGGACATCGCTGGGTGCTGCAATGAGGAATTCAGCGGGTGCAGGTGTCCAGCATTGTCAAATCGAACGTCACCGGAGAGGACTGAGATTCCCAGTTTGTCGGCCTCCGCCTGCAGGGTCTGCAGTTCGCGGCAGAGGGCTTTAGCAACTAGTTTCTTTAACAGGCTGGTCGACCTGAGTTGACGAAGGTGCTGCCGCCGAGTCGGTGTCAGGTCCGCCAGCAATCCGCTGACGAGGGTTCGCAGTGCCTGCGCGACGATCCATGAGGAGTGGCAGCGTTCCGACTGAATCCAGAGCACTCGGCGACCAGCGTTGGCAGCCAATCCGGCCAATTCGAGTGCGATCTCGTCATTTCCGATGACAGTGAGTGTTTCGGGGATGGTCATGGTTGATCTGGTCCTTGAGTTGCCCCTGTGTATTTGCAGGACCTGCGACAGGACCCTGGCCAGCGGACGCGAATCCATAGAAGAGGGGCTTTGGGCTGGCTGTCGTCAACTGTGCGCTGTGTTTCTGGTGGAACGGTTGTACGGATGCGCGATTTCACGAGGGGCAGGTAAACAACGCACGAAGGTGCTGATTGTGGCGGTTGTGACGAAGATTGCGTCGGAATCAAACTGTGCACAAAAGGCAGCATCGCGCCAGACGGTTCACTGGCTCAGCGATCTTTGATCGCTGTTCAGGGGGACACCTGATCTGGCCGCAGCCGATCAGGCAAAGGGCGACAGGTGGGTGGCACCTGAAGGCGGCGACCACAGCGCGGGCTCAGGCGGGAGTGTGGCGGGGGGGGATCGATGCCGGGCACCTGACTTCCAGGCACCCGATTTGGCTGATGGCAAAGGGTGGGTGGCACCCGACAGGGCACCCGACAGGCACTCGAAGGCCGACAATCGCGAGTGTACTGATTGTAGCGGTTGGATGAAGATGGCGCCGGAATCAAACCGTGTACAAAAGGCAGCATGGTGGCGGCTGGTTCACTACCTCGGCGATCTTTGGTTGCGGTTCGAAGATGGGTGGCACTGGGATGGCACTCTACCGTTCGAAGATGGGTGGCACTGAGATGGCGAAACGGCGGCGCACGAGGAGCGTTTTGGTCAACACAGAGGGCACGGAGTTTTATCGCGAAACACTAAGAATTCATTCATATTGATGGCAGGAATGGTGGTGCACGTGCTTTTCGCGTTTTCGTGCCGGCTTTCGTCTGCTTCGCCATTCCAGGGTGGCACCCGATCTGGCAACGGGCGACGGATGGGTGGCACCTGAAGGCGCAAAGGGCAACAGGTGGGTGGCACCTGCAGGCGGCGACCACAGCGCGGGCTCAGGCGGGAGTGTGGCGGGGGGCGTAATCGGTGCGGGCGTAATTGGTGCGGGCGTGATCGGTGCCAGGGCGTGATCGATGCCAGGCACCCGGTTCGGCTGATGGCAACGGGTGGGTGGCACCTGGAGGCCAATTGGCACGAGATTACTGATTGTGCGGTATGTAATGGAGACAGCACGGGAATCAGGCTGTAGACAAACGGCAGCGTCTCGCCAGACGGCTCATTGGTTGAGCGGTGTTTTGCGTAGTTTATGGGTGGGTGGCACCTCGCGAGAGCAGGTCCATCAATAGGTAGGTGGCACCTGAGACTCTGCCAGAAACTCTGGGCTGCCATTCCGGGGTGTTCCCGGCGATGGGGGTCAGCGCGTTTGGCGTGGAGGAGTCGCGGGGTGCATGATGGAGTGCGATGCCGGGCGTGCGGGAGCGGTCGCAGTGTCAGGCTGTTGCGTGTGCCGTGCCGGAATCGCAGCGCGAGCCTCGCTGTGAGCGACGACGGGCGGTGCCATGCCGTAACGAGAGCCCGGCGCCGGCGTGTGCGTGGTTTGCCGTGGCGTCTGTAGACTCGGGTGGTTTCCGTAGCGTCCAACAGCCAGTGCTGCGGGTGGTTGCGGGGCGGTGACAGGCGGGCGAGCAGGAGGTTGCATCGGGGTGCCGTAGGGAGGCCTGGCCGTTTCGTGTTCTGCAGCTGAGACCTGGGCCCGACTTACGGTTGCGACTGGCCGGTTGCCAATCGGAGTTGTGGGCCGACGTGTGGCAAACAGGGAATGGCTGGCTCCGGGGGCACGCGGGGCCGCGATACCTGTGGTCGGTTTTCTGATATCCGGCCGACGCGGTTCTGGCGCCGTGACACGGGTTTCAGCGACCGCCGCCCCCTGCTCTTCCAGCACGTGGGGCTCAGTGAGTTCGGCAGGAGTGGACAGGTTGTCCGCGATTGAGTTTCCGCCGTAATTTGCGATTGCTGTGGATGTATTCGGTTGGAAAGAATTCCTGAGCAGTGGTTCGGCTCGTTCCTCGGGGCGCAGTGGTTTCCAGAGTTCCAGCGGGGCCGGTGGGTTACTGGCCGAAGCGGTGGTGCCTGTCGAGGACTTCCCGGCACGTACATAGGCCGGTGGCTCGACCAGTTTAATCAGGGGAACTGCGAATTCCTGTGCGGCCACCTGAGGTGTCCGAGGTTCTGAATTGATGTGCTCGGTACGTTCGGCGAGGGCCGAGCCGGCCGGTGCCTGCGATGCGACTGCGGGAACTCTTTCCTCGAGTGGTTCGGTCGTATGCTGTGAATTGTCCGTACCAGACTGTGCGGCGTTTGCAGCGGCCTGGGAGTGAAGGTGGAAGGGTTTGGGATCCTCCCATGTGGAAGAGGGCTTTGTGGATTGCTGTCCACGGCCGGCAAGTGCTGACTTTGTCGAGGGCGTTTTTGGCGAAGAATTCGACTTCGCAGAAGGACTTGTCTTCGACGGTTTCGCCTTTGCGGGCGACTTGTATGCGGCGCCTCGGGGAATAATCTCAATGGCGATTTCTTCCTCAGGAGCAGGGTTTGCCGCCACGCTGAGCGGCGCGGCACTGGCCGATCCTGAGCACAGAAGTGTCACAGCAATGACACGGACAGCCAGTGTCCAGCTGCGGCCCGTCAGGCTCGCGCACCACTCGCTGAATTGGCGACTGGGCTGGCCCGATGAGACTTGCAGATCAAATGCAGCAGTTTCTGCCAATTGAGGAACCATGAAACCGACTCTTGCGAACGGCGACGAAAGAGTTGCCTGGTCGAACGACCGCAACCACATCGGAATTCGTCATCCTCAGGATTTGCACCGCATGGATTTCCTGTTCGCTTCGAGCGGATTTTCAGTTACGAGCGTTGGAACCGGATTTGGTTGCCTATCTTATCTGTTTTTTCAGGGCGGGCTGTCATGACATTTTGATGCCTTCGGCACAGCGGGCGCTGCTTCTGGAGTTCAGGGCCGCTGTCCGATCAGTGTCAGAAATTCATCTTCCGTCAGCACGGTCACTCCCAGATCGCGGGCTTTGGTGAGCTTGCTGCCGGCGGCATCACCGGCGATGACATAGCTGGTTTTTCCCGACACACTGCCTGATGCCTTGCCGCCATGATCGCGAATCAGCTGTTCAATTTCATCGCGGGTGTAACGAACCATGGTTCCGGTGACGACACAGGTTTTTCCGTCCAGAGGCCGACTGTGATCATCGATTGCCCGAGGCGGAAGGGGTTCCCCACAGTTCAGCCCAAGGGTCTTGAGTTCGTCCAGCAGATTCTTTCCGTAGTCGGAATGAAAGAATCTGTGTACCGAGGCCGCAATGACCTCGCCGATTTCGTCGACCTGACTGAGAGATTCTGTGGATTGGGCCGCAATGGCATCCAGTGTCCCGAAAGCGGCAGCCAGAGTGCGAGCATTGGTCTGGCCCACATGCCGAATGTTCAGTCCTGTCAACAATCGCCACGGGGGTTGTTGCCGGCTGTTATCGATGCCGGAGAGAAGTTTTTCGATGGACTTGTCACCCATCCGCTCCAGTGCCGCCAATTCTGAACGACGATCTTTGAGTCGATACAGTGAGGGGATTCCGTCGACGAGTCTGCTGGCCAGCAGCTGTTCGACCAGCTTTTCGCCAAGGCCATCAATGTTCATTGCAGGACGCGAGGCGAAGAAGATCAGCGTTTCGCGGAGTTGCGCGGGGCAGGCGGGATTGGGACAGCGAATGTAGACGCCATTTTCGTCCTTGACGACAGGTGTGCGACAATCGGGACATTGTGAGGGAAAGGTCCATTCCGTTTCTTTCCCCGTACGTGCGGCCTCGTTCACTCGCAGAATATGAGGAATGATCTTACCGGCTTTTTCGACGATTACTGAATCACCGATGCGCAGTCCGAGTCGATCCAGTTCGTCACGATTGTGCAGGCTGGCGCGTGAGACGGTTGTTCCGGCAATCTCCACAGGTTCAAGCTCTGCGACGGGTGTGATCGTCCCGGTCTTTCCAACCTGAACGGAAATGTCCCGAACGCGTGTTTCGGCTTCGTAGCGTTCCCATTTCCAGGCGCGAATCCAGCGCGGGCTTTTGGAGGTGGTGCCGAGGCGATCCCGATCTGCAAGGGTGTTGAGTTTGATTACCAGTCCATCCACCTCGAATGGCAATTCCGGGACGACGGCGATCATTTGCGCACAGACCTGCAGCAGTGACTGCAGCCCCGCAGCATGCTGCACATTTGGAGTCGTGGGAATCCCGAAGTCCCGAATGCTGTGCAGAAAACGATCATAGCTGTCCCAGGCAATGCCCTCGGCAAATCCAACGCCGTGCGCAAGAAATCGCAGATGTCGTTGCCGAGCCAGAGTGGGGTCCAGTAGTTTCAGGGCACCTGCCGCAGCATTACGCGGGTTCTTGAATGGTTCTTCACCGGCGGCGATCTGGGCTGCCTGGAACGCGGCGAACTCTTCATTCAGAATCAGCACCTCACCCCGCACCTCAAGGACTGCCGGGGGGGTGGGTGTCATCAGTCGAAGGGGTATGCCGGCAATTACCCGTGCATTGGCCGTGACATCATCACCCACCATCCCATTGCCACGAGTTGCCGCGCGGACAAGCGTCCCGTCCTGCCAGGTCAGCGAGATGGCAACACCGTCAATCTTATATTCCACCGTGTAGTCGAGATCCGCTCGTCCCAGCGTTTTCTGAAGACCGTTCGTCCAGTCGATCAGTTCCTGTTCTTCAAACAGGTTGTCGATGGACAGCATGGGCACCTGATGTGTGACCTGCGTGAAGGACGTGATGGGTTCGCCCCCGACCTTCAGGCTGGGACTGTCGGGCGTGCGCAGATTTGGAAAGGCGGTTTCGAGGCGAATGAGGGCTGCCATGAGAGCGTCATATTCCCGGTCCGTGATGACTGGACGGGCATCGACGTAGTACAGGCGATTGTGCTTTTCGAGTTCGGCTCGAAGGGCCATGATCTGTGTAAGGGCATCCGTTTCGTTCGTGGCGTCTACGGAAACAGGTAAAGGCATGGTGACTTGCTTTCAGCGATTCCGCGTATAATTCGGGAATGAGCTTAATTAGTAAGAGGATTCAGCACGGCGACATCTGAGTCAGTCTGCAGATTTGTGTTTCCAGGCAGCGATAGACAATTCAGTAATCGGCCGGAGTATTGTCAAAGGTCTTTATGCCCATCAAAAGTTACTCTTCCGAATTTGACGGAACCGGACAGACTCAGGACTTCCGCCGCTTGCCGGGTGTCAGGGGATCACGTCGTCCAGCGCCGAGATACTGACAATCCGGTCTGTACGGACATAGACGAGCTTGCGATTGGCCTGTATCCCGTGCACGCGGGCGTCGCGGACATAGATTTCCCGGGTTGTTGTGGAGTCGCGGAGATCGTGCGCATCGGCTTGCTTGAGTACCAGTGATTTTTCGCGGATCTCAAACAGTTTACCGACGTACACAAAGGGAGATTCGACATCGATGACGACGACCTTGCCGAGCAGTTCTTCCACGGTGGTACTGACCTTCTGAAAACGGCGAGGGGGCCGAACTCCCGAGGACTTCGGTTGTCCTGAGGACCAGGGGACTTAGCGCGGATGAGGGTACGTGGTGAGCCCAGCTGGTATCGTTGCTCTGGCCTTCTCCGCTGGTGAACACGGAATCCCGTTGGGAATTCTGCCGGAAACCGAGAGATTCCACAACGAATCGGGGAAGAAATCGGTGACGGTCCCGGGAGTTTGTCAGGGGGCTGTGGTGGCGGGTGGGAAAGGCGCAACGGTGTCAGACCTACCAGGAGTCACCCGTGGCTCGGACGAAACGCACATCCCGTTTTTCACTGCCTGTGACGTCAGTACAAACCTGCTCAGCGATCTGCCCGAAAACGTGCACAGATTCCTAACCTGCCTTTTCCGCGTTATCCCATCACCAACGGGGAAAGGTGCGGTGAGTGCAGGAGGCCGTTAACCCCTGATTCTGTAGCCCAGCTTCTGCAGTTCGGTACGAACACGGTCGGCGTGGGATCCCTGGATTTCGAGGTTGGATTCAACAACAGTACCTCCGGCCCCGCAGGCATTTTTGAGTCGGGTCAGCAGGTCCGGGAGATCATTTGTGGCAGGGTTCAGGTCGCGCACGACGGTCATCATGCGCCCGTGCTTGCGTTTCTCCACGCCGACACGAACACTTTGGTGACCGGTGACTCGGCGCTGGGGTTCAGGCGGCGGGCACTGGCACTCTGTTTCGGGTTTTTCGCAGCGTTCGCAGTGGGGTGGGCGGTCAAAAATGGTTCCGGCAAGAAGTCCCATGGCGTGGTCACCGGGCTTTTCTGGAGGGATGCGGCGATTCTGGATGGAACAGGAATGCAGGACTTCACTTCGTGAGTTCCTGAACGGCCTGCGGGAGGTCACGGTCGGCGATGCCAAGGACACCACGGCCCTCGTTCAGTCGATCCTCAACGTCATAGCGGATGTCTTCCGAGTCAATCTTCCAGAAGTTTTCGATTTCGTCGCGGTTGAGAGGGACGACCGGTCGCAGCAGACGAAAGCCAACGCCGCGAGCTGGATCGGTGGTGAACCACCATGGGCTGCGTGGAAGGTTGGGGTCATATTCTTTCCACTGTTCGTCATCAGAACCCATACGAGCGGCGGAGCGACTGTTTTCGGCAGGGAATTCCCACGAGCCACCACGAACAACTCGCGGGTCCGGCTTGTCAGTGCGGACCCAGTCGGCGGCTGCATTGACAAGGTCGGCCGTGGCGTAAGGGCCGTAGCCGTCAATGACCCATTCTGCGGCATTGCCGTGCATGTCATGCAGTCCCCAGGGATTTGGCTTCTTTCCGCGGACAACTCGGGTGCCTTTGCCTTCTGTATTACCAGCGAACCAGGCATAGTCGCCGAGTTGATTGGCGTCGTTTCCGAACGACCATGCGGAATTGGTTCCGGCACGGCAGGCGTACTCCCATTCGGCTTCGGTCGGCAGTCGGAATTGTTGCTGTGTGATCGCGGACAGCCATTTGGTGTATTGTTTGGCAGAGTACTGTGTCATGGAGACCGCTGGCTGCTGAGGGTCATCGCCATATTCAAAGGTAAAGTCAGGTTCGTAGAGGGGCGTCGGAGCTGTGATGGCATCGATCCGATTTTCGTCGGTAACCAGTCGTGTTCCGCGTGCCTGAAATTCCTTCAGGTGACGATAGAGCTGCATGTAGAGCTTGTATTCAGCCCAGGTGACTTCACATTCGCCCATCCAGAACGGTTGCACGATCACTCGGCGAACGGGGCCTTCATCGTCTTTACGTCCGGTTTCTGAGGCGGGGCTGCCCATCTGGTATTCACCGCCAGGCACGGGAATCATCCGGAAGGTGACGTCGGTCCCGGGAATGGTGGTTGTGTACGGTACGAGCCATGTGTCCTGCCATGCGATGGCGGGACCTGCTGCCGGTTTTTCACGGACGATTCCCGGGAGTGCCGCGGAATCTGTGTTTTCCTGAGCGGTTGTGGTGCTGGCGAAGCAGAGAGTCAGGCAGAGACAAAGAAAAGCACATCGCATGGGAGCGAAACTTTCAATAGGCAGAATGGTCGATCAGCGTCCGCAGCATGGACCGGGCAACCGGTCTTGTCGAGTTGGGGAAACTGATGATTGTGGAAACCAGTGTTGGCAGAGGATAGCCGCTGTCATGTTGGTAATGGATCGGAAGGGGCATTCGCGTCACTTCGGAGGGCCCGGTGGTCGCGGAGCGGCCTTGACCGGTTTCTTTTTGGGTGCACCGGAGCTGAAGACGCGCTGGATTTCTTCGAGGGATGTTTTTCCCTGTGCGACAAGGCGAATGGCATCTTTCTGGAGCGTTGTTTGTCCTTCAGCCTGCATTTGCCGACGGATGGCCTCCGGAGTGCGGTTGGTGGCGACAACTTCCTTCATGGCATCGGTCATTTCCAGCATTTCAAACGCGGCGACTCGACCGTGATACGGGACCCCGGCGCAGGGAGCGCAAAGTTCCTCGATGGTGACGGCCTTGGGGTCATCTGGTGGAGGAGGTTGTGGGGCGCGGTAGAGCACGGTGGTTTCCGGTGGCAGGCCCAGTTTTTTCAGCAGCAGGGGATTGGGGCGGAAGGCCTGTTTGCAATCGTCGCAGAGCTTTCGAATGAGCTTCTGGGTGAGAATGCAGCGGAGGTTTTTGAGAACGAGATCGATACCGACCCATTCGATGATGCGGGTCAGTGCTTCGAATGGAGTGTTTGCGGGGATCTCCATGATGAAGGCGACTTTTTCACCATACTGAAAGATGGTTTGTGCCTCCTGAGGCGATGTGAGTGGATTCATGAACAGGACATCCGCTTCACGTCGCAGGATACGGTCAAAGCTGAGTTCGAGGTCGTGTCCTGGTTCGGGTTTAAAGTCCGTAACGTTGATCAGCTCACGGCCATGCAGGTCGGCCAGATTGAAGACCTGATAGAGATACGGATCGACGCAGTGCAGAGCCACAATGGATAGAGTGGTGGTGCCGGAATCCGGGGGGCCGCAGACGAGCACGATGCCGCTGCGTTCGGAGGTCATTTCCCGGATTTTCAGCTTCATGGCATCGGGCATGCTGATGTCTGCTGGACGCTGGCGAACAACCTTGCGATTTTCGATTTTGATGCGAAGTTTTTCTGCACCGCCGACGACCGGGGCCGTATCGATCATCAAATGAAACTGCAGCTTGTCAAATTCGACTTTGATGCCGCCGGTGTGTGGTGTTTTTCGATCGGCAGGGTCCAGGCCGGCGAGCAGCTTGACCACCTGAATCATGGCCATGCCTTTGGGGCCGGGAAGTGCCGCTGCAGGCACTGGGATACCATCGACCATGAAGCGGGTTGCGACGCGTCCTTCGCGCGGCTCCATGTGAATCGTATGGGCGCGCCGGGACATAGCGTCGGAAATGAGTTGTTTGACGGGAACGAGTGCCGCCTGAACCAGTTTTGCATGGGCCTTGAGATTGGCTTCACGGCCAAACAGTGGACCCTGGAAGAGCACCTGTTCAATTTCTGGTGCCTCCTGGTCGGGGTTTTGCCCTTTTGCAGGTGCCGGCTTCTTCGGGTCTGGCTTTTTGGGGTCTGGTTTCCCAGCCATGTGCGAGTCTTCCTGAAACGGATGGAAAGGCTTCGATGTGCGAGTGGATCAGGCAGCGTGGACATCTGCAGCCCGGTCTGCGCAGAAAAAGTCAGGCGAGACCCGGGATGTTTGAACGCTGTTTCAATCGACAGTCGGTGGTGGCGGCCCGCAGTGAACACTGCACGGCCCCACCGCTGTTCACAATTTACGTGAGATTCCCCGCTGATTCCACTGCTTCGGGTACAGATGTTGGCTGACAGGAGAAAACAGATTTCGGCGGAACTGTGGGAGGTTCTGATCCTGCGGGAGCCGATCGAGAGAATTGCGCGGTCGTTGGGGGCTTTGGGCGACGCGGTTTCCGATTGTTTCGGAAAGAGTGGATTGGAGGATTCTGCGGGAATTGACGGAGAGAAGAGAAATGGGTGTCCCGCCACAGGAGCCGCGTCCTCGGATGGCGAAAAGGCGTCGCACGAAGGGCGTTTGGGTCAACAGAAAGCGTACAGAGGTCCACAGAGCTTTACGGCGAAATACTGAGAATTCATTGATCATGGCGGCAGGAATGGTGGTGAAAGTGCTCTTCGCGTTTTCGTGCCGTTTTTCGTCTGTTTCGCCATTCCAGCCTTGGCCACGTTGCCGCCCTGCCCTTGCGCGGTATCTGGCGGGCTGACGAATGGTGCCGGTGCCCGAAGGCAGGACCGTTGCTGTGCCGCCGTGATCGATATCGTGGTGTGTCCCCGAGGGCCGCTGGAGTTGGTTGGTGGTCTGTCCCCAGCGCCTTGTGACGATGCCTTGTGGTGTGTCCTCGGAAGACGTGGTGGTGTGTCCCCGGGTCACTGCCGCCTGCCGTTGTTCATGTGCGATTGCTGCCTGATGTTCCGATTTGCAGGAGTTTCGGGATTCTGCGTCCGTTATCGGAGAGGCGGAATTTTCCGACAGGAGCGCTGGCCAGATTGCCGCCCTGCCCTTGCGCGTGATTTGGCGGGGTGACGGATGGAGTCAGTCGCCGGGGTTGTGGCCGTTGCTGTGCCGCCGTGATCGATGTCGTGGTGTGTCCCCGATGGCTGCTGGAGTTGATCGGTGGTGTGTCCCCGGAGGCCATGCTATCGAGTTCAATGTTGAGGCCGCGCGGTGTGCCCCGAAGCCCCGGGTGCTGTGTCCCCAGAGGTCACTTCGGGGCTCGCTGTTGCTGCCTGGTGGTGTGTCCCCAGGGGCGTGGTGCCACCGTGATCGGTGTTCGTGGTGTGTCCCCGAGCCATGCTGAAGTTGATCGGTGGTGTGTCCCCGAGGCCTCTCCCCGAGGCCTCGGGGGCTGTGTCCACGGAGGTCGCTGCCCGAGGCTTGCTGCGTGGTGTGTCCCCAGCGTTTGCTGTGTGATTGTTGCTATTTGCAGGGTTAGAGTGATTGTGCGTCTTTTCGTGAATATGCGGAATTTTCCGGCGGGTGCGTGTCACACGTGGCCGCCCTGCCCTTGAGTGGAATCCGGTGGGGTGGCGGTTGGAGTCCGTCATCGCAGGAGTGTGGCCATTGCTGTGCGACCGCGCTTGCAGTTGCAGCCGCGTGGTGTGTCCCCGGACTCTTGTGGCGATGTCTGGTGGTGTGTCCCCGAAGCCCCGGGGGCTGTGTCCCCGGATGTCACTGGTTTAAGATTTTTGACTGCTTGCTCGGGGGGGGGGGACGTGGTGGTTTTGGCTGGCCGAGTCAGTGCTGTGCTGGTGTGGCAAACTGCAGTTTGAGCATCAGCGACTTGACATCGCAGGCGTGGATCTGGTCTTGTTCGACAGCGCGATTGGAACAGAGAAAGACGGGGCCGTCCTGATCGAGTCGTTGTGGATCGGGCAAACGGCCGTGGCTGCCCCGCACAATTTCGGCCCGGAGACCAATGACGTCCATGTAGTAGCGTAAGCCGAGGAATTTCTTCAGCAGTGTGGCGGCGATTTTCAGTCGGGGAAAACGCAGGTCCGGGTTAATCAGAAGCTCTGCCGGGTCGTAGCCGGGTTTGCGGTGAATATCCACGGTGCGGGCGTAATCCGGGGCCAGGCGATCATCCAGCCAGAAGTACCAGGTGAACCAGGCGTCGCGACTGCTGACACAGACGATATCTCCGCTGCGTTCGTGGTTCAGTCCGCAGGTCTCCAGTTCGGGGCCACTGAGGACCTGTTCGATTCCGGGAACGCGTTTCAGAATCGCGGAGACTCGGGCCTTATCGGCCGGATTTTTCAGGTAGACGTGCGCCACCTGGTGGTCCGACACGGCAAAGGCGGCGGAGGCACCGCAGTCAAGGGTTTCCCAGCCGAGTGGTTCGGTGCGAGCGCGCAGGAAGCCGGCTTCGCGGAGGATTCGATTGATGTGAATGGGTTGTGAAACCGGGGTGATCCCGTATTCGGACAGGACGATGACGTCGGCATTCCGGGACTGTGCGGCGTGAATCAGCTTGCCGGCTTCGTGGTCAACCAACCGGATATCCTCAGCCACCGCGGGGTGATCGGGACCGATGCGCTGCAGGTTGTAGTCGAGGTGTGGGAGGTAGACGAGCATCAGTGATGGACGTTGTTCAGCAAAGATGCGGCAACTGGCATCGGCGATCCACGTGGTGCTGCGGATATCTGCTGTGGGCCCCCAGAAATTGAAGAGTGGAAAGCGGCCAAGTTGCTGCTGCAGCGAGTGTCTGAGTTCCGGCGGTTCACTGTAGAGATCGGGAATTTTTCGACCATCTGCCGGGTAGGAGGGGCGTGGGGTGACGGACCAGGCCGTTTCGGCGTACATGTTGTACCACCAGAACATCTTGGCGGTGGTGTGCGCGGGGTCCTGGAGTTTGGCCGCCTGATAGATTTTTTCGCCGGCGATGAGGTGATTGGATTGTTTCCAGAACATCACCTCGCTCAGGTCTTGAAAGTACCAGCCGTTGCCGACGATGCCATGTTGCGCGGGCATCAGACCGGTCAGTAGTGTGGCCTGAACCGAACAGGTGACGGCCGGGAGAATGGTCTGCAGGGGTCTGGCGAATCCTTCGCGGGCCAGTTTGCTGAGGTGGGGTGTATCCGGTCCGAGCATCGCGGGCGTGAGTCCCACGACATTGATCACCATCAGTGGTCGACAGGAAGGACTGGCCATGGAGTGAGGCTTTGGAGGAAAGAGGACATTCGGGAGTGCGGATTGACCGAGCTGCGAACTCAGGATCACAGGGCAGCTTATCTGATTTGCGGCGGCAGAAAAGGTGGCGGCAGAAAAGGGGTCAGGAACCAATAGCCTAAAGGCCCGAAGGGTGCTCCGCACTATTGGTTCCTGACCCCTTTTCTGCC
>CAIYBH010000188.1 GCA_903924405.1 uncultured Planctomycetaceae bacterium
GGTGGAACCTCGCCCTCCCCACAACAACGCCTTCCGTGTCTTTCCGTGTCTTTCCGTGGTTCCCAACCCAAAGCCCATCAGTCGCACCCAGGTTTGCGGCTCGGATGGAACCTCGCCCTCCCAACAACAACGCCTTCCGTGTCTTTCCGTGTCTTTCCGTGGTTCCAAACCCAAAGCCCATCAGTCGCACCCAGGTTTGCGGCTCAGCTGGAACTTCGCCCTCCCTGAAAACACGATCCCCTTTCGTGTGTTTCGTGTGTTTCGTGGTTCAATAACATCCCTGTCCATCCATGTTCATCCGTGGTTCCAAAACGACCACCGAAGCGCACAACATCGCACGCGGCTCGGGTGGAACCTCGCCCGCCCGCAAAACACGTCAACGCAGGTTGCGCGCGAACCCACGGCTAGCGCCTCGTGGCTCACAGACATCCCCAAACATCCGTGTTGATCCGTGGCCATCCGTAGTTCTAATTCGACCACAGAATCACAAGCGCATACCGGCTCGGGTGGAACCTCGCCCTCCCACAAAACACAAACACAACGCGCACGCGGCTCGGGTGGAACCTCGCCCTCCCGGAAACGCAAGCGATGCGCGATCAAACGGGAACGGTCACTTCATGCGCTGCATCAGGACCTGTGCCAGGGCGGCGTCGAGGTTTTCTGAGGTGCGGATCAGGCGATAATCAATACCGCTGCCCGCACAACGACGACGAATCACGTCCAGAAAACTCTCCAGCGCTTTCAAATAACCCACTCGCAGCGCCGCCGGGTCGCAGGTCAGCTTGCCCACGCCTTCCAATCCCTCAAATCGCATCGTGCCGGAATACCGAAACTCCAGCTCCTCATCGTCCATCACATGCAACGCGATCACTTCATGCTTACGCTGACGCAATAACTGCAGACCCCGGAACAAATCTTCCCGCGGACAAAACAGGTCCGATAACAACACCACAATGCTGCGACGAGTCAACGATTCATTGACCTTACGCAATACGCCCAGGATGTCCGTCTTGCCCCCGGCCGTCTGCACGTCCAGACCCGCCAGAATCGCCTGCAACTGATTGTTGCGACTGCTGGCCGGAATCTGGCTGCGGATCGCCCCATCAAAAATGCTCAATCCCACCGAATCATGCTGCTTCAACACCAGCATACTGATGGCGGCCGCCACCGTCCGCGCATATTCAAACTTGTTCATCGCGCCAGACCCAAACTGCATCGATTCACTGCCGTCCACAACCAACACCACGCGCACGTTGGTGTCTTCTTCAAACTGCTTCAGGTAGTAACGGTCGGAACGTGACCAGAGCTTCCAGTCAATCCGCCGCAGATCGTCACCCGCAACGTATTCCCGGTGCTGAGCAAATTCCAGCGACTGACCAAAGTACGGACTGCGATGCAGGCCGGAGACAAATCCCTCGACCACCTGACGGGCTCGCAACTCCAGCCGCGAAATCCTCGCCAGCTCTTCAGGTCGCAAAGATCTTTCCAAGGGCTGGGTCACGGCTCAGTTCGCTTTCCCGGGTTGGAGTTTCCTGGATCAGACGCTCGATCACCTTGTCGGAGGTGATCCCTTCACTCTCCGCTGTAAAATTGGGCACAATTCGGTGACGCAATACCGGGGCTGCCAGTTTCTGGATGTCCTCAACCGACACCGAATTCCGACCATTCAGCAACGCTCGCGCTTTGGCTCCCAACAGCAGATTCTGAACCGCTCGCGGGCCGGCTCCCCAACCCAGCCAGTCATTCACCCACTGCGGTGTCCCAGGTTCACGCACTCGAGTACTGCGGACGAGCGCCAGGCTGTAGTTGATCACATGATCCGACACCGGCACCTGTCGCACGGTGCTCTGAATCTCCAGCACCTGCTCACCCGATAACACGGGCTGAACTTCCGGACGGAAATTGGATGTGGTCTGGCGCGCAATCTGACGCTCTTCGTCAAACGTCGGATACCGCACAAACACCTTGAACATGAAGCGGTCCTGCTGCGCTTCGGGCAGAGTGTATGTGCCTTCCTGCTCAATCGGGTTCTGAGTCGCCAGTACGAAAAACGGACTGCTGAGCTTGTGGATGGTCTGACCCACTGTCACCTGACGTTCCTGCATCGCTTCCAGAAGGGCCGCCTGAGTCTTCGGGGGGGTGCGGTTGATTTCATCCGCCAGCACCACATTGTGAAACAAGGGCCCCTGAATGAAACGAAATTCCCGCTGCCCCGTGCTGCGGTTCTCCTGCAGAATGTCGGTCCCGGTGATGTCCGCCGGCATCAGGTCCGGAGTAAACTGGATGCGGGAAAAGGTCATGGACAAACTGCGAGCGACCGTGCTGACCATCAGGGTCTTCGCCAATCCCGGAACACCCTCCAGCAACACATGCCCCTGACTGAACAACGCAATCAGCAGCTGCTCAATCACGTCGTCCTGACCCACAATCACCTTGCGAATCTGTTCCTGCAGCCTGACGTAAGCCGAGTGCAGCAGATCAACCGATTGCGTCGACAGGTTAGACTCAGCGGATTCCGACATGGATGGTCTCGACAGTCAAAGCTCAGCCGCCAGGACCGATTCCTGAAGGGACAGAGCAGGATGGAGTAGAAATGCGGGGAAAATTGCGGATTTCAAAAAACCCGCAGCGTTTTCCGTCGACTGCGCAGCACGGTGGGCCGCTATGATAACACAGCGACGGCTGAGAAGAAATGCCGTCGACCAAAAGCCAAACGCGGTGGTCAGTTTTCAGTTTTCAGTTTTCGGTTTTCAGTGTTCGGTCGTTCGGTCGTTCGGTCGTTCGGTCGTTCGGTCGTTCCTGATCCCTCGTTCCTGATCCCTCGTTCCCAGTCCCTCTCCCCCCGTTCCTCTCCCCTACTCTCTACTCTCTACTCTCTACTCTCTACTAACTACCCCCAACCCCCAACCCACTAAACGCCAGGTAGCGTCAAACCCTGCAACGAAATACCCTGATCGGTTTTGCCGCCAGCATCCTGCTGTCGATTGTGAAACTCGTTGCCGGAATCGTCGGGCATTCCACGGCGCTCATCGCCGATTCCATGGAATCCTTCGCCGACACGCTCGGTTCCGTCCTGGTCTGGCAGGCCCTGCGCGTCGCCTCGCGCCCACCGGATGAAAAACATCCGTGGGGTTACGGACGCGCCGAAGCGGTCGCCTCGCTGCTGGTCGGAGTCCTGCTAGTGGGGGCCGCCCTGCTGATCACCGTGCAGTCCATCCACGAAATTCTGATCCCCCATCAGCCTCCTGAACCCTGGACACTGCTGGTCCTGCTGGCGGTGATCGCGGTGAAAGAATTTCTGTTTCGGATTGTGATCCGCGGGGCCGACGCCTTTGAATCCGATGCCGCCCGCGCGGACGCATGGCATCATCGCTCCGATGCCATCACATCCACCGCCGCCCTGCTGGGTGTCAGTCTCGCCATCTGGGGCCCGAAGTGGTGGGACCTGCCCACGCTGGTGGTGGCCGATGAAGCCGCCGCCATTCTTGCCAGTGGAGTCATTCTGCTCACGGCATGGCATCTGATCCAACCCGCCCTCCACGAACTCCTCGACGCCACCTCCCCCGAACTGGAACAGCACATCCGTCAGATCGCCGAATCCATCGACGGCGTCCTGTGTGTGGAAAAAGTGGCCGTGCGAAAAAGCGGGGCCGGACATCACGCCGACATGCACCTGCAACTCGATCCGGAACTCAGCCTGAACCACGCTCACGCCCTCGCCGGCAAAGTCAAAGCCCGACTCAGATCCGAAATCCCCGCACTCACCGGCGTCCTGATCCACGTCGAACCCTGGTTCCCCCCCACACCCAACACCAATTAACCCCCTCCCGTAACTCGCGCCACCACCGGGAGGGCGAAGCGCACGGGAGGGCGAAGTTCCACCTGAGCCGCAAACCCATCAGCCTTCAGCCATCAGCCATCACTCTTCACGCCCGATAAGCACCACACCAGCCATGAATCGTCGACAACAGAACCCTCCTGTCGCCGCTTTGCGGCTTATGGGGTAATGGGGCACCCCTGTACTGCGGGCTCACGCCCGCAGCTACATCCTGCCGCGGCTCCCGCCGCTGAACGCAAGGCAGTCATCAGCCTTCAGCAATCAGCCATCAGCAATCAGCAATCACTCTTCAC
>CAIYBH010000189.1 GCA_903924405.1 uncultured Planctomycetaceae bacterium
AGCTGGAAGCAAAACCGAGCAAGTCCCGGGAAACACAGGGGGCTCGGCGTGCCAGCAACAAGGGCTCTCTGTCGATGTCTCTGGATCAGTACCTGCAATTGCTGGACTGGACTGGTCGTCAGTTACGTCGGGACAAGCCGGGTGTGATTTCCAGTGACCTGAAACCGATTCTGGAACGACTGGACTGCACGGTGGAATCCTGGATGGACCTCGTGCGCAACTTCCGCAGGCGATTTCGTACGGAAGCAGGACGTCCTGAGACCCTGGAGGGCGTCAGAGCGTTTCGGCGAAATTGCAGAATCAGCAGTCGCACCGCAGGTTGATCTGCCCTTGTCTCACAGAAAACCTCCAATTGCGGCAGATCCCTGCGCCAAGCATCCGTTTCGCCCCCTGTTGCCGCTGCGCACTCGGTATTCAGCGGTCTTTTGAGCTTACGGCTCACACACAGCACTGTAGTTTGGTCCAACTTAAGCCAAACATCCCCGTCATTGCGGTTCTTCGCCGCATTGCCGTGTGATGAATCATGCACATTCTCCGCCGAGGTGACTCGTTGTTCAGATTACAAAGGTGCCTGGCACCTGAAGAATGAAGGAGAGATTTATGGACTGTGGTTGCTGGATTGAACTGGTAGCCGCCTGATACCCTACGGGGCGTGGGACTGCGGAAATCTGAAAAATCGTCAGCGAGGATGAACTGTGTCAAAAACTTCAGCAACGATGTTTGTTTCGCTGCTGGCGGTGGCAGGCATGATCTGGTTTCTGGTCAGTGGTGATCGTGAGATATCCCGGAGCGACATGAAATTGTTACCGCCAGTTTCCTCGGAGGTTGGCGACGGATTGTTGCTGTTTTGTGCAGCCAGTAATCGTGCCGCAATGGAGTCTGTACGAGAGCGCTACGAGGCGGAAACCGGGCGAAAGCTGGAGATTCAGTACGGTGCGTCTCAAACTCTGTTGTCGCAGATTGAACTGACGGGCGTCGGGGATGTCTTCCTGCCAGCCGACGACAGTTTTATCAGGGTGGCACAGGACAAGTCACTGATTGCGGAGACGGTTCCTCTCGCGACAATGCGATGCGGGATTGCCGTACCGCGCGGCAACCCGAGGGGCATTGATGACTTGACGGATCTGTTCTCAGCAGATTTGCGGGTAGTTCAGGCGAACCCCGAAGTGGCGGCAGTTGGCAGGCTTACGAAAGAAATTACAACCGGGCTCGGGCTTTGGGACCAATTGAACTCAGCCACAGACGCCTACCGCACGACCGTCACTGACGTAGCCAATGATCTTGTGATTGGTGCAGCAGATGCGGGCATTGTCTACGACGCCGTGTTATCAACTTTTCCCGATTTGGAATTTGTTGCAGTACCTCAACTGGAACAGGCGGTTTCAACACTCGTCGTGGGCGTGATCGCCCGCTCGCAACAGCCAACTGAGGCGTTGCATTTCGTGCGGTACCTTTCTGCAGAGGATCGAGGTCTTGAGGATTATCGTCAGCATGGATTTCTGACGCTGCCCGGCGACGTCTGGGCAGAAACACCGGAGATAGCGCTCTATGCTGGAGCAATGCTGCGTCCGGCCATCGAAGACACACTGGTTCGTTTTGAACAGCGGGAAGGCGTGCGCATTTCTCGGTCCTACAACGGCTGCGGAATCCTCGTCGCACAGATGAAGAGTGGTCAGCAGCCCGATGCCTACTTTGCCTGTGACACCGAGTTTCTGCAACAGGTCGAGGACCTGTTTCAGCCCGCAGTGGTCGTTTCCCGCAATGAGCTTGCCATTCTGGTTCAGAAGGGGAATCCGCACAACATCGCCAGTCTTCATGATTTAACAAAGCCGGGGCTGCGAGTGGGAATTGGGCATGAGAAACAGTGTGCCATGGGATGGGTCACGCAGAAAACACTTGAACAATCCGGACTCAGAACAAGGATCATGGAAAATGTGACGGTCCAGACGCCCACTGGAGACATGCTGGTGAATCAACTCAGAACGGGCTCGCTGGACGCCGTAGTGGCCTACCTGAGTAACGCAGCTGGTGCGGGAGAGTTTATCGATGCGGTAAGAATCGAAGGACTTACCTGCTCTGTGGCAACACAACCATGGGCCGTCGCTCGAAACAGCAGGTATCCGAGACTTACAGAGCGACTCTTCCGGAACATCTGCTCGGCGGACAGTCAGGCCATCTTTACGGCGGAAGGCTTTCAGTGGCAACTTCAGGTGAGCGGGAGCGAAAATCCCTGATGCGACGCAGCTCCCATCGTCGCCCACTGAGACGACATCAGAAGGATGCCTGAAGTGAACCCCTGTGTCAGTGAGCCAGTCCTGCAGGGTGTACTCTTTTTGCTGAACAATTTCTTCGAGGGGAAATACGACTGAAACGCAATCGACTTCGACAGGCTGGTGATACGGTCTTCTTTCTCATCACAGGAGGGCTCTCAGGCTGCTTCGTACTGTTGATTCTGCTGCTGCTGATCGCGGACGTGTCCTTTGTTTCGGCGTCTGAGTTTCATGCGGCTCTGCAGAAACCAGAGATTCGTGCAGCATTCCGCCTTACACTTCTGACCTGCACTCTGGCTGCTCTGTTGTCTGTGTGGGTGGCGACCCCACTTGGCTATCTGCTGTCAAGGTTTTCATTTCCGGCGCGAGGGATCATTGACGTATTAGTGGATATCCCGATTGTACTACCACCACTGGTTCTTGGACTGAGCCTGCTGATACTTTTTCATCAGCCATTTCCACTGAGCCGTTCCATGGCAAGTGCTCCGTCCATCTCATCAATCGCCGTGGATAATGGTTCAGGGCAACGCCCGCGGCAGCCGGATGATCGCTCGGCAATGGAAGCAACAGGTGAAAGCCCTGGTTGGATTCTGGAAACATGGCTGAGAAAAGATCTCGGATTTCCGGTGACCTATCAATGGCCGGCGGTAGTTCTGGCACAATTCGCGGTCTCATGTGCCTTTGCGATCCGTACGATGCGAGTGACCTTTGATCAGATCAGCCCGCGGGCCGAAGACGTCGCGCGGACACTTGGTTGTTCCCGCTCGCAGTCGTTTCTGCAGGTGGCACTCCCGCAGGCATGGAAAGGTGTTCTGACAGCCTTCACAATCTCGTGGGCGCGGGCATTGGGAGAATTCGGCCCCATTCTCGTCTTTGCCGGAGCCACACGATTTCGCACAGAGGTGCTGTCGACATCGGTTTTTCTTGAGCTGAGTGTCGGGCAGCTGGATGCGGCAGTTGCCGTCTCGCTCATGATGGTCGCCATGGCGGTTCTGGTGCTGTTGATTCTTCGCTGGCTCGGGACTGGACTATCGCCATGATTGAGCTGCAGAATGTGACTCTGCGAATCGGCAGCTGGCAAATCCGCGATCTTTCATTTCAGGTGAAAGGCGGCGAGTATGCGGTCCTCATGGGAAGGACTGGCATTGGAAAAACCAGCATTCTTGAAAGCATCTGTGGGCTGCGGCGAGTGGCGGCCGGACGCATACTGATCCAGTCTGTGGACGTCACCAGCTGGTCACCGGCGGATCGCAAGGTTGGGTACATGCCGCAGGATCTCGCACTATTCCCGACCATGACTGTCCGACAGCACCTTGAGTTTGCTCCACGCATTCGTGGCCTTGCCGGTAAAACAATCAGGGAGCGAATCGCTCAGCTTGCCGAACGGCTTGAAATCTCCCCGCTGCTTGATCGGGGAATTCGCGGACTCAGCGGTGGTGAATCGCAGCGGGTTGCACTCGGAAGGGCCCTTTCCGCAGAACCGCTGGTACTTCTGCTGGACGAACCGCTGAGTGCGCTTGACGAATTGACCCGCATTGCTGCACAAAAATTACTTAAACGCCTGAATCAGGAAATGGGAATCACCGTACTGCACATCACGCATAGTCGTGAGGAGGCCGCCGCGTTGGCCGACACCTGCCTGGAACTTGATGTGGTACCTGAAAGCCGGCGAGCTGTCATTCAGACTCTGTCGCTTCGCTGAATGCCGGTGCCCTGGGACACAGCCGCGTCCCGGCGATGAACAGGGGTTATCGGGGAACTGAATATGTCAGTGCGAATCAAGGCATGTCGGTCTGAAAGATCCGCAACGGTCGGCAAAAGCTGCCGCTGTCTCTGACATCAAGGCAGAAATCGGTCGCAGCACGACGGCTGAGAAACGAGGTCACTCTGAGAAGCATGCGCGACTGGGGTAATGATATCGAATCCATCAGGTTCGACGAAAATTACGAGTGGAGTCGAATCGCGGACTGCAGCAACGGAATCTGCTTTGACGATAATTCGGCATCAGGGCAGTGGCTGTGACTGGTTCGAAGAGTCTATTGAACCATGAGTCACCGGCTTTCAGACCCTGTGGAAGCAGATGACTATGGATCCGGCTCAGCAGATACAGGAATTAACTCAGCGTGTTGCACTGCTTGAAGAGGAGCTGATGCGAGCGCAGAGGCTGAGCTCCGTGGGCGCGCTTGCTTCATCGATCACTCATGAATTCAACAACATTCTGACAACCGTGATCAACTATGCCAAAATGGGTCTCCGCCATCCGGATGAAGCGATGCGGACGAAATCATTTGACAGAATCCTCACAGCGTCTCAGCGCGCTGCCAGAATCACGACGGGAATGCTCTCGTATGCACGAAACACGTCTGCTCGAATCGAACCTGCAGACCTGAAGCGGCTGCTGGAGGATGTGTTGGTTCTTGTGCAGAAGGACCTGCAGATGCACCGCATCACTGTGGATCTGCAGGCCTCCGGCAGTGTCTGGGCGATGGCCAATTCCAGTCAGGTGCAGCAACTGCTGATGAACCTGATCGTGAACGCGCGACAGGCGATGAAGGAAAACGGTCGACTACGCTTAGTTGTACGGGACAACGCTGCAGATGGCTGGGCGGAAATTGTCGTTGCCGACTCCGGCTGCGGAATTCCACAGGACAAGCTGCCACACATCTTCGACTCGTTCTACACCACAAAACAACCGGATGAACGCGGGCAGGGTGGCACGGGACTGGGATTGGCGTTGTGTCGCCGCATCATTGAGGCCCATAAGGGGCGTATTCGTGTCGAAAGCGAACCTGGCAAAGGGACAATCTTCACAGTGAAACTGCCCCGTAGTGAGTCGCCAGCTGGCTTTGTTACGACATCTCCGCAGGCAGTGGCGGGATAACGATTTGAAGCAACGAGGCAACCAACCGGCTTTTTACTCGCTTCATTCTCTGTAAAACAATCGGCCTCGTTTCGCAGCCAGACACGCACATCCAGCGGCCCCGATAAATCCAGCATCTCCACCCAGAGATGCGTAGTCAATTTTCGTTTTCTCCGCCAATGTCGGGAAGGTTCGTCGCCGAAACTCTTCCCGCACCTGATCAAGAAATGCTCGGCCTACCGGGGAATCATAGCGCCCGAAAGTCATCGCTCCTCCCAGCAGCACCATGGCAGGATCGATCGCATGCACCACCGAGGTGATTGCCGCACCCAGGTAACGGGCCATTTCCAGGATCAGTCCGAGCGAAAATGCATCACCACTCTCAGCCGCCTGAGTCATCAGCAGCGGGGACAGTGCTTCGCCTTGTGCTAATCGTGGCCTGAGGCTTGTCTCAGCACCGGATTCAAGCAGTTGCTGGCAGCGTTTCAAAAGTGCCGTTGCACTGACATAAGCCTCAGCCGTTCCATACTGCCCGGTATTGCAGAGACGCCCATGATCCATTTCGAGGATGACATGCCCCAGTTCAGCACCATGAGAATGTTCACCTTCGATGATGTGATCGTCAATAATCAGCCCACCACCGAGACCTGTGCCCAGCGTGTAAAATGCAAGACTTCGAACATGCCGGGCCTGCCCCGCCCAGTACTCGCCGTAAGCAGCCGCATTTGCATCGTTCTGTAAAACGGCAGGAAGATTCAGCGATTCGGAAACACGTCGCCGAATCGGGAAATGATCCCAGCCTTCCAGATTCGTAGGCTCAAGCAGCATCCCTGCGGGGATATCCATTGTTCCGGGAGTTGCCAGTCCTGCGGCTATGATCCGACTGGCGTCCAAACCTGCCTGCGAAATGGCCATCTGTCCCGCCAGAGAAATCTGACCGACACCATGTTCGGCCCCGCGGTGACCCTCAGTGGGAACACTGACCGAGCTGATGACCACGCCATGCTCGTCAACGACCCCGGACTTGATATTCGTGCCACCCAGATCAATTCCGAGAAACAAGGCACCCGAGCCTGATTTGGTCATCGCAGTATTTCCGGAAAGAACATTCGCAAAGAGGGGGGTGAAACCGGCCGGCAAGGCAGAGCCATGTCACGGTCCGGTGTCGAGTCGACGGGGTTTCCATCCGGGACACTCCTGAGTCCCCGGCGAATTCTCGCCCGCCACACAACGAGATATCAGCTGCTATCAGTCTGCCACAGAACTGCATCTCCGGCCAACAAATCATGCGGAAAAATGCAGAAGATCGCTCCGCGTAGCCCCGGCAAAAGGCTGAGAATCAGCACAAGTTCGGGATGTTGGCACCGCGTCCGGATCCAGCCTTTTGACTCCCGGCAGCCGTCTCCGGCAGTCGATACGAACAGGCATTCCATGGAAATAATGGTGAACTGTTCGGAATTTTGCCGCCATTTGTGCCCTCAGTCAGCCGCAGATTGACAAATCCGGCTGGAATTCGCTGAATTCCTCAGTGCTTTTGATACACTGAAGGGACCTTTTGAGCGGCGATCCAGACCGCGGTCTCCGTAACCGCCGCGTGTTTTCTGCGGAATATCCAGCGAAAGTAACCAGCAGACATGGACCTGAGCGTCAGCCTGAACAGGCTGAATTTGAAAAATCCGATCCTCGTGGCCTCCGGGACCTTCGGCTACGCGCGGGAAATGGCGGCATTCGTGGACTTTGCCGAGCTCGGTGGCATCATTCCCAAGACGGTCACGCCGGCCCCGCGTCCCGGAAATCCACCGCCTCGGACAGTAGAGACTGCCAGTGGCATGCTGAACTCCATCGGACTGGATAACGATGGGTTTGATCAGTTCGTCGCCGAAAAACTTCCATACCTGACATCACTTGGTACTTCTGTCATCGTGAATGTTGCCGGAAAAACCATGGAAGAATTTGAACGTATGGCAGCGGTCCTCAGTCAGCAGTCCGGAATCGCCGCAGTAGAATTGAACATTTCCTGCCCCAACGTCTCGGGTGGCGTTGATTTCGGCACGGACCCCGAGCTGGCCGCTCGAGTTGTTACTGCATTTCGCACGACATGCGAGTTGCCGGTGATCGCCAAGCTGACTCCCAATGTCACAAGTGTCGTGCCAATCGCCAAAGCAGTTGCCGATGCCGGAGCTGACGCTGTCTCACTTGTGAATACGTTTCAGGGAATGGCCATTGACTGGAAGCGCCGCAAACCAGTACTGGGAAATATCCTCGGTGGGCTCAGCGGTCCCGCCATCAAACCATTAGCGCTTCGGATTGTCTGGCAGGTGAAACGAGCGGTTTCGATCCCGATCATCGGTATCGGCGGGATTCAAAGCATCGATGATGTCATGGAGTTTCTGCTTGCCGGAGCCAGTGCCGTGCAGATTGGAACGGCCAACTTCTACAACCCAGGCCTTGCCAATCAGCTGATACGAGAATTGCCGGATGCGATTCGCTTCCTCCGCGCGGAAACTCCGAAAGATATCGTCGGTACGCTGCAGACTCCCTGACAGCCTTGTCGCGGCAGGCCATCAACACAATTCTCATTCATGAATTCAACGCTTCCATCATCCGTTTCTCAGAGCTGCCATGCGAGTCTTATCAGGTATTCAGCCCACCGGACGTTTTCACTGGGGAAACTACTTCGGAGCGATCCGTCAGTACATTGCCATGCAGGGAAATGAACAGTCGTTCTATTTCATTGCAGATCTGCATGCGCTCACCACGGTTCGCGAACCTGATGTCCTGAGGAAGAATATACAGGATGCTGCGCTCGATTTGCTTGCGTTGGGGCTGAAACCAGAGCAGGCAACACTCTACAGGCAATCGGATGTTCCGGAAGTCACAGAGCTCACATGGCTGCTGATGACAATCACGCAGATGCACCTGCTTGAGAAATGCCACGCTTTCAAAGACAAAAAAGCTCGTGGAATTGCCGCTGATGCCGGCCTGTTCACATACCCAGTCCTGATGGCGGCTGACATTCTGGCTTATGACAGCACCCACGTGCCTGTCGGGGCTGATCAGATACAGCACGTGGAAGTCACTCGAGACATTGCACAGCGTTTCAATGGCCTCTACGGCGAATCGCTGCAGTTGCCCGAAGCCTGGGTCCTCGATGACTCTGCAAAGGTTCCGGGGCTGGACGGGGAGAAAATGTCGAAAAGCTATGGGAATACGATTTCGATTTTTGAATCACCAAAACGCCTCCGTAAACTCATCATGTCCATTCGCACGGACTCCACTCCCGTTGAAGCCCCCAAGAATCCGGACACCTGCACAGTCTTCGAACTCTTTCGATTGTTCGCAGAACCGGAACAGTTGCTCGCCCTCGCGGAACGATATCGGGCCGGGGGCATGGGGTATGGTGAAGCCAAAGAGACACTCTACCAGGCCGCTCTCGCTCATTTCACACCGGCTTTTGAGCGTCGAGCACAACTGGAAGCAACACCGGACCTTGTCGAAGACATTCTCCGTGAAGGAGCCCACCGAGCCCGGGCTAAAGCTCAGGAAGTGGTGGCCAGAGTCCGCGAAGCATGCGGATTGGGCGCGAAACCCGTCTGAAGATCATCGACTCGATCCTGGCCCTGCCGGCAACTGACTCACTCGCCGGAATACTGGCTGCAAGTTGCGACTCTGCGCGCCGTGAACAACGCCACAGGGGTTTCCGCGCTGACGATGAATTTGTCGCGAGGGTGTTCGTGACCACGCGACGTGGCATTCGTGGCCCTTCCCTGGAACACCGTTTCCGTTCGTGACAGAACAAACTCGGCTGCGGCAGTCCAGGATAGTCCGCCGCAGCCGAAAGTGAGTGTCGTGACTGATCAGTTGCGAGTCTATCGTCGACGCGGAGGCCGGCCTCCACCATCACGTGTGCGATACCGATTCTCAGTGCGACGGGCATGATCTTCCGTTGGTGTTCTCAGAGAGAGGCAACCAATCGCCTCCTCCCACGTCGGAATATCTCGAAACTCAGGCGCCACCTGAGCCGGGGCGGAGGAGCGTTCTGAACGCTCGCCGGAAGTGGACTCAGATCGACCACGACGCGGAGCGCGAGGTTCATCCATCGCCCCGAAATCATCGTCATCTGCCTCTGGCGCTACCCGACGCTCGTCGCGTGGAAGTCTTTCACTTCGTTCCGAACGTTCTCCGCGTTCCGAACGATCTCCGCGATCTGGTCGCTCGCTGCGTTCCGGACGCTCACCGCGTGGTGGTCGCTCACCACGGTCCGGGCGGTCCCCGCGTGGTGGTCGCTCACCACGGTCCGGGCGGTCCCCGCGTGGTGGTCGTTCACCACGTTCCGGACGCTCACCACGTTCCGGTCGCTCACCACGTTCCGGTCGTTCACCACGTTCCGGTCGTTCACCACGTTCCGGACGTTCACCACGTTCCGGACGCTCGCCGCGTTCCGGACGTTCACCACGTTCCGGACGTTCACCACGTTCCGGACGCTCACCACGTTCCGGACGCTCGCCACGTGGTGGTCGCTCGCCACGTTCCGGACGATCGCCGCGTGGTGCTCTTTCGCCACGGTCCGAGCGATCGCCACGTGGTGGCCGTTCTCCACGGTCGCGGCGATCTGAAGATTCCCGGGGGGCCTGAAGAATTTCGTTGGTATCACGACCACGACGAGGTGGAGCGGTTTCTACAACGTCGTCAAACCCGACTGGACCATCGTCTTCGAAAACGTCTTCCACGGATTCTCGGCGACCGCCGGCCGAACGAGGAGCCTCCACAGATCGTTCAGATGCGGACTCCTCGCGGTCTCGACCTCGACCACGTCGTCCACGTCGACCGCGTCGGCGTCCGCCGCGGTCGCCTTCATCTTCTTCCTGTCGTTCTTCACGATCCTGTGACTCAACAGCATCCTCAGTACGACTGCTGGAAACCTCAGGTTCGCTGCGAACTCGGCGCTGGGCATTAACACTCCCGGCAGAGACGCTGACGATGTCCTCCTGATCTTCCTCGAACAGAATCTCGCTCAAGTCATCATCAACATCCGCAGACGATTCGGAATCGGCTTCGACATCATCATGGCCGGTGGACTCCGCAAGTTCATCTGAGCGTCGACGGTTACGTCCGCGCCCGCCACGGCGTCGGCCACGTCGTCGCCCCTGTCGTTTTTCTTCGGAGGCAGACTCTGTCTCGGCTGTGGCCGGAGCCTCATCGGTGTCCTCGCCCTCGTCCGACTCGGTGAGCACGGCATCTGCGGGCGCGGCCTTCCGGCGGCTTTCACCATCATCCCAAACCCAGCGATCGAGTTCATCCCAGTAAGAATTGTCATCACCCCCACCTGCCGCACTGCTGCCAGCGGCCGGCTGAGCGGGAGCGGGGCCTGCTGCCTGCTCACTGACTGAGCGGCGCGACTCTCTGGTGGTCTCCGAGCGACGATCCCGTGGCCGGCGGTCGGAAGATTCTTCGGCCGCCACTTCCCGGGACTCCTGTGACTTCACAGACGATCGGGGTGCTGCGGCTTTCAAGTCATGCCCGAAATCAAACTCGTCCTGCCCGGCTTCGTCGTCATCACCGAACTCAATATCGTCGTCTTCCTCTTCGTCGTCTTCCTCTTCGTCGTCGGACTCTTCGTCGTCATCTTCATCTTCTGATTCGTCGTCAGAACCGAAGTCAAAGTTTTCGTCATCATCGACGTCTTCTTCATCGTCATCGTCGTCTTCGTCATCATCGGAGAAAACGATCAGGTCATCGAGGTCGTCTTCGTACTCCATGCCATTTCCACGTCGACTGTTCTGCAGTGACTGCTCAAGCGACACCTCAACGGGTGCTGTGAGGTCATTGGACTCGGCAGAAACCGTCGTGGTGTTCCCGGAAGCGGGTGCGTCGTCGTAATCGTCAAACAGCACTTCGCCGCCCACATCTTCGGGCAGTTTGTCGAGCCCAAAAAACGACTCGGCCAGTTGACGTGCGATGTCGTCTTTCTTCTTTTTTGAATCACCATCGGTGCTGGTCATTTCAATCCGTCTTTCACTGCAGCGTTCGAGCGATCGAGCAACTGCGAAATTCCTTTAAATCAATCTGAACTCTGTTGTCACCTGAGTGGCTCCGATTCGGCCACTTTGACTTCGAACAAATTACGCTGCCGATACTGCTGCGAATGCACTTCTGTGAGTGCCCCGTCTCCCCCGGAAATCACCTTCTCAGGTGGTTCGGCCGCGATCGAGTCCTGTGTCGACAGTCGCAAACACTGAATTTTTCCGTTTGGGTTGCTGCCCTGCAGAAATTTCGCGCGATAATCCTGCTTCTGACGTAGACTTTAACCAGCGTCGCTGAGGAATTCAATTGGCTGGAGACGCAAGCAGCGTTCACCCGGTCACCAGCAGCCTTCCTGAACCTGAAATCTCCCCGCTTCGGACGTCTGCCTCAAGCGACCGAACCTCGAAATCATCGAAGGCCAGGACTCTGGTCCAACGCGGCGAACTGCACCATTGTCAGCAAATTCAGCCCTTGCCGACGCGAGACGTACCTCCGGTCAACGTACTCTGAGAACCCGAAGTTGCAGTAGGCAGGCGCAAAGGGGCAGGGGGGGTGAAGGCCGCAGTTCGGCAGAAGTGTACTGTCCATTCCCGGACTTGCGACCGCCGGGCGAATTATGACCGAGAAACGAGCAGTTGGTTGGAAAATTCCGCAGATTCTCCGAAACTTCACCAGTTTTACAGTGCGATGGCGTTAGGTAGCAGGTGGCCAGTCAGTCTTCCGGTCACCGGCTGCTCAGGGGCTCACCTCGATCGAAGGGCTACCCCTCCGGCGGCTGTGCTTAACGACCGGTCTGTTCAGGACAGGAGTTCAGGAGATGGTCAACGCTCAAACCCAATCGATGACTCAGCGACCACTGGGCGGGGCACCGGGGCCGGCGGATCCATCAGCCCATGGAAGACCATCCCCCGCGTGGTTCCTGGTATTGGTTGCTGTGTTAAGCATCTGTCACAGCGGTTTTGCGGACGAGCAACAGGTAGCCTCTGATCAGCTCACACCCGAGGTCTCACGTCAGGTCTTCAGGATTCTTCAGGAGAATTGCCTGAAGTGTCACTCGGGCACTGTGCCGAAAGGCGGATTGTCACTGACCAGCCGGGAATCCATTGTTCGCGGCGGCGACTCCGGTTCCGCATTTGATGCGTCGAATCCTCAAGCCAGTCTGCTCCTGAAAGCGATTCTGTACGACGGCCTTGAGATGCCTCCGGCAGGCCAGCTATCGGCGGAACAGACCGCCGTGCTGACTCAATGGATCCAGAGCGGATTGCAGTGGCCGGAGGGAATGACTCTGCAGCCGGTTCACCCAAACCGTGAACCACCGCAGGTCAACGATGAAACTCGGCGCCACTGGTCCTTTCAACCTGTCAGAAAGCCAACCCTCGCGGCATCTCCCGACAACTGGTCGAAGAATGAAATCGATGTGCTGATTCAGAGCAGACTGCAGGCAGCGGGCTTGACACCGAACCCACCGGCCGCGCCCAACGAACTGGTACGTCGTGCCAGCTATGTTCTGCTGGGGCTGCCACCCGATCCTGAGCTGGTGGCTTTGTATGCCGCAGATCCAACGCCAGCCACGTGGTCAGCGGTTGTTGAGCAACTTCTGGCTTCGCCGCATTATGGTGAGCACTGGGCGCGTCACTGGCTGGATCTTGTTCGATATGCGGAAACGAACAGTTATGAGCGGGATGGAGCCAAACCGTTCGTCTGGCGGTATCGCGACTACGTCATCAAAGCATTCAACAGCGATCTGCCATACGACCGATTTCTGACAGAGCAACTTGCGGGAGACGAGCTTCCGGATCGCACTCCGGAATCGATCATTGCCACGGGGTTCTACCGACTGGGACGCTGGGACGATGAACCAGCAGATCCCGAACTGGCGATCTTCGATGACCTTGATGACATCATTGCAACGACCGGCCAGACAATGCTGGGGCTATCGATCAACTGCGCTCGCTGTCACGACCATAAAATTGATCCTCTGCCACAGTCGGACTATTATCGGCTGCTGGCATTTTTTCGGGGTATACGGCGTTATGGCGTGCGTTCTGAAGACAGCGTTCGTGACGCATCGGTCACCGAACTCGACGTACCGGAAGACCAGCGGACTTACGCGGTCGCCCTGGAAACGTATCAGCGGGATCTCCGCGAAATCGCCGGACAGCTGAAGAAAACGGAAGATCGGGTCCGAGCCAGTTTTTCAGGTGTTGAGGTCGATGACTTTCAGTACGAAGTGAACCGGGTCGCTATCGTGCAAAAGCGAAAAGGGACGCTCCTGACACCACAGGAAGCCGATCAGTACAAGCGGCTCACGGAACGACTGCAGAAGCTGAAAAACAATCCACCCGGAGTCAGGGCGCAAGCTCTCTGTGTCAAGGAAGATATCCGCAACCTGCAGCCTACCTGGGTGCTGCTGCGTGGCAATCCCCAGTCGCGCGGTGCCGAGGTGCAGCCGGGATTTCCAGAGGTGTTGTCGCCGCCCCAGCCTCAGCTGCTTCCTTCTGAAAACCCCGAAAGCAGTGGGCGACGCCTGGCACTTGCACGCTGGATGACTGATCCTGCAAATTCACTGACCGCAAGAGTTATGGTCAATCGGATCTGGCAGTACCAATTCGGACGCGGCATCGTGCGAAGTTCCAGCGACTTTGGACTTCAGGGAACGCCGCCAACTCATCCGGAACTCCTTGACTGGCTGGCAGCAGAATTTGTAGAGCGAGGCTGGTCCCTGAAAGCGATGCATCGCCTGATCATGAATTCATCAACATGGCAGATGAGTTCGCGTGGCAGCGAGAAAGCGCTTGCCGTCGATCCCGGTAATGATCTGTTCTGGCGATTCGACATGCGACGTTTGACGGCCGAGGAAATCCGGGATTCGATCCTGCACGTGAACGGATCACTGAACCTCGGAACGATGTTTGGCCCGTCAGTGTTCACGCAGATTCCTGATGAGGTCAAAGCTGGACAGTCCCGCCCGGGTGCTGGCTGGGGGACTTCAACGCCGGACGATCGCAGACGCCGCAGTCTCTACATTCACGTGAAGCGTTCACTGCGAGACCCGTTGCTGGAGAGCTTCGATGCTGCCGACACGGATCAGACCTGCCCGGTTCGATTTTCAACCACCCAACCCACACAGGCACTGGGACTCCTGAACAGCGACTTCAGTCTTGAGCAGGCCCGTGTGTTTGCTGAACGATTGACAGCCGCGTCTCCGCAGTCGGAGGAGGATCGGGTCAAACTGGCCCTGCAGTTTGTCCTGCAACGGGTCCCCACCGCCGAAGAGGTGCAGCGGGGCGTGAATCTGATTCAGGCATTTCAAAAGCAGGATGGTCTTGGCTCAGATGAGGCACTAAGCGCGTTCTGCCTGATGACCCTTAATCTGAATGAGTTCCTGTATGTTGACTGACGGCAAATGGAATTCGACTCTTTGCGGCCGGGCGGGCGGATTGTGCTGAAGTCCTGCGTTTCGATGTACTTTGCCGTCGGAACAACCGGCAGAGCACGCCGCAGAGTCTTCGATGTTCCCCGAAAATTGAGGCTGTGGCCGTGCCATTCCGGCCGTTTCGGCGTACAACATGCGGCCTCACCAAAATCGGCTTCCCACGGGCGAAATTTCTGCAGTGTGTTGAAAAAGAGGGCTGGTATCCTGACCATGCGATTCTCATTTCCACAGACGATGATTCTGAAGACTGGTGACGTTTTTCATGAGTGAGCAGGACATACGGTCAGCGGAATTGGTCCGACTGGAACAGGAAGAAGCCCGCGTAGAAGGTGCCAACTGGAAACGCTGGGGACCTTATCTTTCCGATCGGCAGTGGGGCACGGTGCGTGAGGATTATTCCCCCGACGGCACTCCGTGGACATGGTTTCCGCATGACGACGCACGCGGACGAGCCTACCGCTGGGGAGAAGACGGGCTGCTCGGCTTCTGTGATCGTCAGTGCCGCCTGTGCTTTGCTGTTGCGCTGTGGAATGGTCGTGATCCGATTCTGAAGGAACGACTCTTCGGAGTGAACGGGCACGAGGGCAATCACGGTGAAGACGTCAAGGAAGAGTACTACCATCTTGATTCCACTCCGACTCATTCCTACCTGAAGGGGCTCTACAAGTACCCTCAGGTGGAGTATCCCTATTCCAGGCTGGTTCAGGAAAATCAGCACCGCAGTCGCAGTCTTCCAGAACTGGAACTGGTGGATACCGGAATCTTTGAACGCAATCGTTACTTCGACGTGTTTGTTGAATACGCCAAGGAAGGTCCCGATGACATTCTGATCCGAATTCGCGTCGTCAATCACGGCCCGACGCTGGCTTCCCTGCAGGTCCTGCCGACACTGTGGTTCCGCAACACCTGGACCTGGGGCTGCACTCACGAAGGGTGTTGGCCAAAGCCCGGAATGTTTCTGAACGAGCACAGTCACGTGGTGACGGAGCATCAGACGCTGGGCCGTTTCCTGATGGCAGCGGACCGAGGCCCCGATGGCAAGTTTCCCGCCTGGCTGTTCACCGAGAACGAATCCCATCCTCGCTACCTGAACAACCCGGCTCAGGCTGGTAAGTACTACAAGGATGCGTTCCATGAATTCCTGATTCATCGTCATGCGGATGCAGTGAACCCGAAGCAGGTCGGTACAAAAGCGGCGGCTCATTATCGCCTGACTCTGCGTTCCGGCGAGTCTGCAACTCTGCAGTTACGACTGTGGGATTTTCATCAGCCACCTCAGGAGGTTTTTGGCGACAGCTTTCAACGCATTTTTGAGCGACGCATTGCCGAGGCAGATGCCTGGTACGCGCAAAAGATTCCGGCCAGCATTCCGGATGTTGCCAAACCAATTCTGCGACAGTCCTACGCCGGGTTGCTGTGGACCAAGCAGTTTTACAACTACGTGGTGGAGGACTGGATCAAGGGTGACCCGAACATGCCGGCGGTCCCGGAGTCCCGGCGGCAGATTCGTAACGCTGACTGGCCACAACTGTTCAACCGGGACATCATCTCGATGCCGGACAAGTGGGAATATCCATGGTATGCAGCCTGGGATCTCGCCTTCCATATGGTCCCGATGGCGGACGTTGATAGTCTGTTTGCCAGAGACCAGTTGCTGCTGTTTCTCCGTGAATGGTACATGCACCCCAACGGTCAGATTCCCGCCTACGAATGGAATTTCAGCGACGTCAATCCTCCCGTTCATGCGTGGGCCTGCTGGCGTGTTTACAAGAATTCCGGTCCCCCGGGAAGCCGCGATCGACTGTTTCTGGCGCGAGCATTTCAGAAGCTGCTGTTGAACTTCACGTGGTGGGTCAACCGTAAGGACCTGCTGGGGAAACATGTCTTCAGCGGCGGCTTTCTGGGCCTCGACAACATTGGTGTCTTTGACAGATCCAAACCGCTGCCAACGGGTGGTCACCTGCATCAGGCAGATGGAACTGCGTGGATGGGCTTTTACTGTGCCCGCATGCTGACCATGGCTCTGGAACTTGCCAGCGAGAATCCCGCGTATGCCGACCTCGCATCCAAGTTTTTTGAGCACTATATCAACATCGCTGACGCCATGAATTCCATCAACGATGTGGGACTCTGGGACGAACAGGATGGCTTCTACTACGATCACCTGTACAACAACGGACAACACATTCCGCTCCGTGTCCGATCCATGGTCGGCATCATTCCGTTGTTCACCTCAATCATTCTCAGTGACGTCGTACTGCAGAAACTTCCGGGCTTTCGCCGGCGGATGGAATGGTTCATTCAGAATCGATCCGAACAACTTCAGAACATCACCTTCACGCAGGTCGCAAAAGAGGCAGACGCAACACGCCCCGCTCGTAGTCTGCGACTGCTTGCAATCCCGTCGCGGGAACGTATGGAACGAATCCTGAAGTATCTGCTGGACGAAAACGAATTCCTTTCCCCATGGGGTATCCGGTCGCTTTCCCGGGTTCATGAGTCACAGCCATTTACGTTCCACGTGAATGGGCAGGAGCATCGAGTCAGCTACGTGCCGGGAGATTCCGATTCCTCCATGTTCGGAGGAAACAGCAACTGGCGAGGTCCAGTCTGGTTTCCCATGAATTATCTGCTGATTGAGGCTCTCGAGCGATACGACGAATTCTACGGAGAAGACTTCCGCGTGGAGTGTCCGACGGGCTCAGGCATTATGATGACTCTTGGACAGGTCGCCGAAGAACTGATGCGACGGCAGATCAGCTTGTTTCTGCCGGGAACCGACGGCCATCGTCCGTGTCATGGACGGGATCCGAGATACAGGGACGACCCAACATGGAATGAGCTTTTGCTCTTCCATGAATACTTCCACGGTGAGACCGGACGAGGACTAGGCGCAAGCCATCAGACAGGATGGACGGCCCTCGTGGCAAAACTCATCCACAAACTCCACCGCCGTGGGATCGCCATTTCCTGATCAGCATTCGGATTGTTCTGGATAAAAAATGCGGGGCGGCCTAAGATCCCCAATCGCTTATCCTGAGCCGGGTGACTCCTTCGAATTCAAAGTCGGATCCATTCAGAATTAGTTCCCGACTCAGGAAGTGCCGTGTTCATCATGCAGCATCAAGGACTGAATAATGCTCGAACCTGAAGGCTCGCCAAAGACCTGGCCGCCACTGGGACTTCCCACTGGCAGTGTGCGGGCCCTGTTGACCCTGATCGTTGTCGCGGTCGTCATTCAGGCCGTGGTCAGAAGCCTCTCTCTGGACATTATCTGGACGGAAACACTGCTGATCGCACTTGCCTATTATTTCACGTCACGTCGATTTGTTTCCCTGCCTGCGTCGGTGATTGAGCGGCTGCAGGATGAGGGCCTGATCGAACGCGAACTGCATCCGCTGTTTCTGCCCAGACACAGTATTCGTGTCCTGCTGTTTGCAGCATTCACCGGGCTGGGCATCTGGCTGTATCAGCAGAATCGATTGCTCGAACCCAGAGTACTCTCACTCCTGCTGATGGTTTACTCCTTCATGGTCGGAGCCTTATTCCGCAGCATACGCCGCTGGCTTGCCGGGCGGATCAGCGATGGAAATCAGTGGACGTCGCGCTGGGGCGATCTTAAAGCCCTTGGAATACTGATCGTGGTCAGCATCGCCGCGGCGGCTGAGGTGCTTCCGGATCGAGGCCCTCTGCCGGAAGGTTTTGACAGAATTGCACTGGCAATGATGCTGTTCTACTTCGGCTCAAGGTAATTCGCTGGCCTCGCCGGTGAAATCTCTCACGCTCACCTGATTCATAGTGCCTGATCAGCCGCCAGCATCCACCGACAGTATCAACACCGCATCACCGTCGCTCAGTAATGTTGTCGCATCACGAGTAAAGCGGTCTCCATTGATATTTGCCGTGTAACCTGGTGCGAGTTCATTTCCCCGCAGACAGGACTCGGCAAGCCCGGGAAAGCGAGCCGCCAGTTGGATCAGCAGATCGCCAAGATTGTCCGCATTCATCGCGAGACTGCAGACTCCGGCCCGCACTCGGGGAATGCCGTAGAACTCAACCTTCACGTGACTCATGAATCCTGAATTCCTGCTGCCGCTGTCAGACACTCGACTCAGCGATTCAACTGGTCCTGTGCCAGGGCAGCTCGATAGTCCGCCACAGACTCAAAGTACAGCTTCAACGCATCAATGTTCTTCTCGGCGGATTCCACCGCATACTGCTCACGCAGAGTGACCTTCAGCAGGTCGGAGGCACCTGCCTCCTGATTCTGACGTTCCCGTTCAGCCAGTTCCTCAGCCAGCTTCAGCGCCTCTGCTGTTTCCGCCACCTGCTCACGCGCGGAATTCAGCGCCGCCGAGGCGACACGAACATCCACTGCAATCCTGTCCGCCGTCAATCGTCGCTTCGCAGCCAGCTGGGCGAGCTTGGCCTGAGTTTCCGTCATTTTGCCTCGAGCCTTGCGACGCTCGACAGGTACATCCAGATAGAGAGACGCTTCGGCCTCCAGCTCTGATTTATCCCGCTTAGAACTGGTCGCACCACCAACATCCTGTGAACCGACCAGCACCGCGTTGAGCTCAGGCTGCATCAGATTCCTTGCATTTGAGTAATCCACCTGCACCTGTCGACGCAGCAAATCCAGCATCTTCAGCTCCGGACGCTGGAGCAACGCCTGCTGGATGTCGGTATCCAGTTGAAACTCGTCAGCCCCCGGAAGCTCCGGAAAACCCGGGAGCCCGGATTCGTTCGGAATCACCGGCTGCCCCTCTGAGTCTCGCAGATACACGGAGAGTTTTGCTGCCGTCTGCTCCAGTTTGCGTCGAGTATCCGCGGCCTTTGCCTGACGAATGGACACCAGTCGCAGGTTATCGGTCAACTCCGGCGGGTCTGCGAAACCCTCTCGAACCTGACTGTCGATCCGCGCCGTTCGCTCCTCAGCGAGCGTCAGAATCCGAGTCGCTATCCGGTGGTATTCCCCGGCTGCAACCCAATCCCAGTAGGCATAGGACCCCGCCTGGACATAGTCGATCAACTGGGCCTGAATATCAGGCTCCGCCAGTTGACGCTCCAGACCCGCTTTCCAGAGTTCTGCACGCCGATCATCGATTTCGCGATTTCGGGCCAGTGGGACCTGAATACCAGCCTTGAACTCGCCACCGTCGTTCGTCTGTCGCTCCTGATACCACGGCTGATACTCACCGCGACCAACGCGATAGCCGCCAAAAACTTCTCCTCCCCAGTAGGTTGGCTTTACCAGCCCCAGACTCTGACGATAAGTTTCATAGAATCCCAGAGGTCCGTTTTCAGATGCCCCCTTCACTTTCGTATCAAAAGCCCCTGACGCTCCGGTCTGCTGACCGATCGCGATCTGGCGAGTCATCAGGGCCGACTGAAGCAGTGGGTAGGAGCGGTAGACGGAATTGACAACCGATTCAAGGGTGACCGGCTCCTGAGCCTTTTCCTGCTGCGCACCCCTATTCTCAACGCTCGACACGGGCAAGGCAGACACTTCGACAGCAGAGGCAACAGGCTCCGACTTTGGCTGTGCAGCAGATCCAGCGGGTCCGTCCGTAGCAGCGTCCGATGGCGCCGGCACGTTCGTCGCATCGTCGAAACCCGTCAGTTGCACTTCCTTGACCGGGGACTCTGCATCTGCGGAAACCTCACGTGTCAGCGAAGCTCCAACTGACACAACCTGTTTACTGGAATCGCCACCAGCAACCGCGGAATTGGACGCCCCTCGCGACTGACCAGACTGCTTGTCCGCATCAGCCGAAACTAAGGAATCCTCCACAATCGCCTTGCCCGAAACGGCGGCGTGCCCCGAGTTTTCGGAACTCTGAGAACCCGCCGACTGCTTCTCGGAGTGGGGAGTGCCAGCGACCGGGAATTGAGGTGAATTCGGAAGATGACCGGGCAGCAGTGACGCCGCCGGGATTTCCGGCGCATACACCTTACGATCCGCCGACTGCCTCGCCACCATCCGTGTTCGATGGCAGCCAGTAAGAATCACGGTGCAGATCAACAGCAATCCGAATGCAGGATTTCGATTGCAAATCATCTACGGACCTCGAACCACAGAGAAAGAGACTCACCTGATTCCTTGTTCGGCACCGCCACGCCGCAGCCTTACAGACCGCAGGATCGTCAGCAAAGATTCATCCCCTGAAATGCCTGCATTCAAAACAGCCGCTACAGTCCGCCCATTTTAACCTGTACGCAATTTCAGATATCGATCCTCCCACTCATCTTTACCCACCCGTCCAAAAACGACCAGGTGCCATGCACCTTGATATAAAAAGGGCGTAAAAAACTGTCTTTTTCCTCAGGTTTGCATTTCAGGTGCATGGCACCTGCGAGGGGGAATCGGACGATTGTCGCGTTTCGCTCCGCCGAAACGACCGCCCAGAGGTTTCCAGCACACCAGTGAGTGGAGGTTCGCTCCCTGGGACGTCTGCGTTTGTTGATGCTCACGTCAAAGGTGTCGTTCTCGGTGGGCTGACGCCGCACCGCTCGCCGTGTTGGGAGAAAAGAAACGCAGGTGCATGGCACCGAAATCTCTGACCCGTGCCTCGGCAGAGCACGTCCAGCGCACGGCGGTTGCGGCTTTCCACAAGTGCTCTGTGCGGATGACGGTGATGGGGTCATGGCACGTGCGTTACGCACTTACCATCCTGGAGCCCCTCGCGGCCACCGACGCCACAAGAACTCTGCATGCCTCCGGTGGGCCATGTCTCTGTCCAGACAGCCCCTGGTCGCCCGCCATGCTTTGCTGTCGACGCCACAGTCTCGTCGTCGTCAACCGCAGCGCAGCCCTGTGGTCCACGCGCACGTCGAGCCAGCGAGGCGACGAAGCGGCCATTTAACACGACCGTCGTTCATCGGGACCGTCTGTCACTCAGATCCAATGCGCACGGCATCTGTGTGGCCACGCTCCCTGGGAAAATGGAAACGAGGATGCGAGGCGTCGGGACGTGGACCGGCTCACCCTTTTCCAATCAGTTCCGGTATCGGACGGCCTCGGTCGACAATTGGCGTCGGACGACCGTTGAAGTCACGAATGAGCGTTTTGGCAGAATCGATTCCCAGATGGTGGTAAATCGTGGCCAGAAAATCTTCGGCTGAGCAGATGCGTTCGATGGAATCCTCACCGCGTTTATCCGTTGCGCCGATGAAGCCTCCTGTCTGAATGCCTCCGCCCGCCCAGATATTGGAGAAGGCTCGTGGCCAGTGATCGCGTCCCGGCTGTTGAGTGCCTGCAGGAGCACTGGCATTTCCGGCCCCAGTGCTTGCTGCATAATTGATCTTCGGTGTTCGCCCAAATTCCCCGGTGACCACCACGAGAACACGTTTATCAAGACCTCGCTCATAGATATCTTCAATCAGGGCACTCACGGCCTGATCGTAGGCAGCAGCGCGGAACCGAAGTCCGTCAAAGACGTGATGATTGACCGCATGGTCATCCCAATTCTGAACTCGCCCGCACAGCGGACCGTTCAGACTGGTGGTCAGAACATCGACGCCGGCTTCCACAAGGCGTCGTGCCATCAGCAGCTGCTGTCCCCACGTATTTCTTCCGTATCGATCTCGCGTGCGATCGTCTTCCAGCGAAAGATCGAAGGCCTGTTTGGTCGCAGGGTTAGTCAACAACGTCATGGCCTGCTGTTCAAACTGATCCAGCGCTTCCAGTTCTCCCTGACGATCAAAGGCTCGTTCGAGGGTGTCCAGATTCTGGCGCAAGCTGCTGCGTCGCCCCAGGCGACGGACCTCATTGGCATCGGTCAACCCAATATTGGGGACTGTAAATCCCGGCGAGTTGGGATCTCCATTCACTGTAAATGGAGAGTAGGCATCCCCAAGATACGCTGGCCCATTGTATTCCAGTGGAGGATTGATCCCGACGTACGAGGGAATGGGATTTTTCCCTCGACCTTCCAGTGACCGCAGATAATTCGTCACTGACATCCAGTCCGGAAGCCGGGGCTTTGGCTTATCCCGCGTGTCCGGATCACCCGACAACATCTGCATCGATCCGGCAGGGTGCCCGGCCGCATTCTGTCGCATGGATCTCAGCACCGTGAACTTATCCGCGATTGCAGCCTGCATGGGCAGCAATTCGGTAAACTGCATTCCGGGGATTTTGGTGTCAATCAGTCCAAAAGGGCCACGATATTCCGCGGACGCCTCGGGCTTGGGGTCATAGGTATCGATGTGCGAACAACCACCGGGCTTCCACACCATGATGACGGCTGTTTTTCCGGACGATGCCGCTGGGGGTTCCGCCGCGGTTGCTCGCAGTCGCAGTAACCCTGGTAAGCTGAGGCTTGTAAAGCCAGCCAGCCCCATCTTCAGAAAACCTCGACGGGCAGACGGGCCAAACATCTGTGGTCCCGGGCAAATTCCGGCTGCGTAAAATGGATCGCTCACTGGGCTTCTCCCGGAAGAACTTTTACTGCGATAGGTTCCGAAATCACGATATCAACTGTGTCTCGCGGTGCCGACTGTTCCGTGGCGAGTTTGTGTTTCTGCGTGGCGGTCATCAGGGCCGCAGCGGTCTGCTGCTGCTGAACTCTGGCCGCCTCAAGGCGTTCCGCCAACAGGGATTTCTGGTCGTCAGCCGCAGTCGCGACATCCGCTTCCAGTTTTTTCAGATTCTCCATAGCCAGATTCGCCTGCTCTTCAGCCGCTTTCAGCACGCTGGCAGCCTGCGCAACACCTTCAGGAAAATACTGATACTTCGCCACCGCACTGCCGTAAAACGCAATCTGGTAGTCACCCGGAGGCGTTTTCAGAGCGGCAGTGTCCAGAACTGCCTGCGAGGTATCCTCCGTCAGAGGCACATCAAACTGAGGGTTGTTCTCAAACCCATGTCCGAATGTTTTCAACTGCAGCACACCTCCGGAAAACTCGGTGCGGCGCGCATGAATCAGAGGAATCACCAGTTTCTCACCGGCCTTCACCTCCCACACCTTGTTCTCTCTCGCTGCGATTGTCAGCGGTGCCACCTCTGAACCACTCACAGAAACCGGAACTCCCTGCACAAGCCGCGGAACCGGAATCTCGCTCCATGAATCCACAATCGGCCACGCAACCGCAGCGACATGGCACGGCCGCTCAACAGACTGTCCTGCAATTTCGGCCCGCGCGATGAAGCTCGCAAAGGTCAGCGCTCGCGGTGCATTCTGATCCGCCGTTACCAGCACAATCCCACGAGTCTGACCCGGGGGAATTGTCAATCCACTGGCAGTTACACCTTCCGGAAGCCCGTCAAGCACCAGTTCAATCGGTCCATCAAATCCATCCCGTCGCACGGCAACCACTTCCAGAGCTGTTGTGACGCCGCCGCGCAAAGCAAGAGGTTTGGACAACGCATTGCGATCACCATTGCGAAGTTCCATGTGCAAGCCCCAGGCACAAACCGCAAAATCCGGTGCAGCACGTCGCATGATCAGGCGGTAAATGTTACGAGGATCCGTGCGCGTTCCTCCGAACAGGTCTGTGACCTGCAGACGATACCGGCCGTCCTGCGGGATCTCCAGCTTGCCAATCAGATCCGCAGAACCTCCATCGTAAGGCGGCCCGTCATAAGCATAACCGTTGCTGGACGGCTTCATGGGACTGGGAATGTCCGTCAACTCGACAAGATCCGTTACAAGCTCCTGCCCCGGTTCACCGGTTACCTGCTGAATCACAACCGAGGGATCCGTTGGACGCCCGAGACGTTCCGAAGCAACTTCAACCCACCAGACGTCGCCTTTCGACGCCGTGAACTCGTACGTATCCACATCCGCAGCCGTGGCAAACGCGCCTGCAAGATCACACGGCAAACTGATTCTGTTGGCCTGTTCGCCCGAATTATTCGGCTCCTGCTCAGACGCCGCAGCAGATTCTGCAAGCCCCTGCGGAGGCCAGGAAAACGAACTGACGGTACGCGTTGAGGCAAATGCCGGAACCGGGGCGTCCTGCGAGGCACGCTGCAGCGACAACCGGTAGAAGTAACCGGGCCCGCCTTTGTACGTAAGCTCATGAACTTTCACGATGTATCTTCCGGCAGTCGGCGCGGTGAAATCCACAACACCACCCTGACGCTCTACCAGCAGGTCCTGCCCCGCAGCATTGGCCACAACCAGCACCGCGTCCAGCTTGGAATCAATTCCCTTAGCCGCACAGTGCACAAAACATCGCTGCCCCATTTCGGCGTCAAACGAATAGTAGTCAACGCTGCGTGCCGACATGGCAGAGTTGCAGACGGTATCCATCTGCAGCGGCATCGCTGCGGCCAGTGATGTATTGCCGGCCGTCTGAGTCACTTCCCTGAGTGACCCTACCGAAAAAATCCGTGCCGAGGAAATCCCAAGGCGAGTCATCATCCGCGTTTCATAGAGCCCGGGTGGACAGTCAGCAGCCACTGTCACAACATAACAGCCAGGTTCCGGTTGACCATCTGCCTGCATCCGGCGGACTGCAGTCAGTCCTGGAGTTGAAAACAACAACTCCCCGCCATCATCCAGATTCTCTCCCGTCACGGTGATCTCAAACTGCGTCCCCGCCTGCCCGCCCATCGGCATGGTGGACAGAAGTCTTGGAAGCGGCAGGCACACCGTCTGAGCCAGCAGACTCTGATCCGCAGGAATCAGCGAAAAGATCCCAACCAATCCCAGAACTGCCAGTTGCAGGTTTCTCTGATTCTTCATCATGTCCTCCACCCCGCCACGGTCTCACCACACCGCCAGCAGAAGTCAACCTGCCCCTCAATGAAACAGGGCAGCCCAGCCATGTGCGCCCCTGACCACACCGAAGGATCAGAAGCTACTGCTGCACATCCTACCGCACACGCTCAATTCGGGGAATTCTTTTCCACCCTCAGAGCCCGCGATCCGGAGAACTTTCAACGAGCGGCGCATGGGCGCGGCGAATCGGTGTTGAACCAGCAAATGGTTGCTGTCCGCCGCAACAATTCGTGTGTCAGGGATCTTCCCCGGTGAATCCAGCACACCCCGCTCTGCCGAAATCAAGCAGAATGCGCTCGCTGAACTCCCGATTACCATTGTTTCGCCAGCCGAGGATCGCTTGTCCCAGGCCTTGCGCACAACGGTCTCCGCGGGCCAAGCCACCACGATGGCTACATCCGGCCGCATCCTGATCACTGGTGGCCTACTGAGCCTTTTCCGCGTCACCGCCAACATCCAGCTGCCAGGCAGCATTGAAGATCTCGGACCACATCGTCGTTGCGGAAATCTGCCCTTCGGCGGTCTTCGACACCTGCTGGACGGCGATATCTCCCAGTCGTGGAAACAACCACGCATTCGAGGACTGAAAGTCCTTTTCATGAAACGTGTGTCCCGAATTGACGACCACGTAGCGAGACCGATTGAGGGGATTGGGATAAATCAGCGCCACACCGTGATCCGCAGCCGCCCAGGTGTGTGCTCCCACCTCAATTCGATCCGACTCCCATTTCAGTGGAAGTTCAGGGAGTACTTTCCGCAGAACAGAGTTGGACTGGGGATCACCAAACAGAATCAGATGATTGTCCGCAATCATCTCGGCAGTGACGTCGGTGTCATCCACAATCCTCACGTCACCCCGCATCCATTTGGAAAACTCACTTTGAAACTGCTCCAGAGTCTGGTTTGACCACGCCGCAACCACAGGATTCGACGACGTCGAAGTCCCACGTACACAAATAAAGGACGACATAAAGGCATCGTCAATCGGCCCCTGCAATCCCGGGCGTTTGTGCAGCTCGGGATTCCGAGATAACTCGCGGGATTCCCGATATCCCACTACGTCCCAGCGATCTCCCTCGCGACGATACCAGACATCCGGGAGTAACCCTTCGGCGGCAGAACGACATTCCAGTCGCGTTCCATCCAGATTGACCCAGCTGGCCGTTTCTCTGGCAATGCGCAGGATTCGCACATTGCGCGTGGTCAGTGTCAGTTCGCCCGAGATCTCAATCTCCCCTTCAATCGTCGAGGACTCGTAAACCCGATCCACTTCCTCGATGGCCGCCCAGTCACAACGGTTGTACTTCAGAGTGTGCGTCGAAAATCGAATCGCCTTGCGCTCACCAAATCGGGGACGCCCCTGCTTCGATTTCTCCAGATGAAACTCCATGAACGCCGCTCTGCTGGCCGCATCAAACTCATGCCCCATCCCCGGACCAACCAGCAACGTCACAGGAATGCCCAGCTGCGCAGCGGCATCCCGCATGGTAGAACCCGCCAGCAGCTGTGGATCCTTTTCACCGCCATAGGTGCATACCGGGACGTTCGAGGCATTCATCGCATAGTTCACCGAATCATAAATCCGCAGTGTCCGTTCTGCCGTGAAGGGCAGTCGATCGGCTGGCGACTCCGGATCCTTTTTCTGGTAGCGGTAAAAGTCCACAAAGCCCGCACCTGGCCCCACAGAACTCCACAAATGTGGATAGTGCATGCCAAGATGCCACGCGCCCGCACCGCCCATCGAGAATCCGTGCAGCGTCACTCGGTCTTCATCAATCCGGAATCGATTACGAACATCCGCCATCGCCTCGAAGACATCTTTTTCGCCGGCCCAGCGATACGCGTTGTTGCCACGACCATAAACATCCAGCTGAATCCAGTCCCCGACCGGTTCCGTCTTCGAGGCCCCAGGGCCTCGCCCATCCATGCGATGAATGAAGTTCACTTCATTCATCTGATCCGCCCGGCCATGCAGGACCACATGCAATGGCCACCGTTTCGAATTTGCAGGATCGACTCCCGACGGCAGTGTCACGGCATAAGGCTGAACAGATCCGTCAATCTCACTGACGTAGCCTCGAATTGATGTGCCGGGACGCAGGTTCCAGTCCGGCTGACTGGTCTTCAGCAAGCCAGCGCGACGATGCCCTTCATCCAGCACCTTCTGCAACTGTTTTTCCCAGGCAGCTTCCGGAAACTCCTGAAATCGCAGCATCCACGTGGCTGCCTTTTCATACACTCGAACGTCCGCCAGCAGCAGTTGTCCGGGCCCCGTCTGAATCTCTGACTTCTGCTGCAATTCCTGAATCTGCTGCCGCAGCCCTTCAGTCTGCCGCTGAAATTCCTGCAGAACTTCAGGGGCAGGCTGATGCTTTGGCTTCTGCTTTTCCTGCGGCGCCGCGACGCACAAGCCTCCCGACATTCCCAGCCAGACCACCAGACACAAGGCCACCAGCCGACCTGTCATCCCGGAAGAAAGCTGTCGCCCCCATCGCCCACTCATCTGCATCATCATCGTTCCCGGAAACATGCGTCTGTTTGAACCCGAAGGACGCCGCAACAACGCCCGACATTCAGGAATGTCCGTGCCAGCTCATCCCGGAGCATCGACTCAGGCCAGTATCCCCTGGACCACATTCCCGTGGATGTCCGTCAAACGGAAGTCTCGCCCCTGAAACCGGTAGGTCAATCGCGTATGCTCCATGCCCAGCAGGTGCAGCAGCGTCGCATTCAGGTCATGCACATGCACAGGATTTTCGGCCACGTTGAACCCCAGCTCGTCGGTACTGCCCCACGTGGTTCCACCCCGAACGCCACCGCCCGCCAGCCAGAGACTGAAACAACGGTTGTGGTGATCCCGGCCATCGTTCCCACCCTGAACCATCGGCGTTCTGCCGAATTCCCCGCCCCAGATAACGAGTGTGTCCTGCAGCAGTCCCCGCTCTTTCAGGTCCAGCAACAACGCGGCACTGGCCTGATCCGTATCTTTGGCATTCTGTCGCACGCCACCGGTCAAATTGCCGTGCTGATCCCAGACTTCATGAAACAGCTGCACAAAGCGAACACCACGTTCGGCAAGACGCCGTGCCAGCAGACAGTTTCGCGCAAAACTGGCTTCCTTCGGATCCGAAATTCCATAGCGATCCAGCGTCTCGCGCGATTCACCGCTGATGTCCATCAACTCAGGAGCACTGCTCTGCAGACGATAAGCCATCTCATAGCTCTGAATCCTCGCAGCAATCTCCGGGTCACCGACAGACTGCAAAGACAGGTCATTCAGTCGCTGCAGGGCATCGAGAGACGCTCGTTGTGTCTCAGCATCAACTCCCGGAGGATTTGAGAGGTACAGGACCGGATCCCCCTTCGTTCGAAATGGAATGCCGGAATACACCGTCGGCAGAAACCCACTGCCATAGTTGCTGGCGCCGCCACTGGTGCCCTTGGCACTGGTCAACACGACAAAACCCGGCAGCTCCTGCGATTCGCTGCCCAGGCCGTACAGTGACCAGGCCCCAAGGCACGGACGGCCGAACTGCTGTGATCCGGTGTTCATCATGATCTGTGCTGGCGCGTGATTCACAGCATCTGTCTGCATGGATCGAATCAGACAGATGTCATCCGCCAGCTTTGCCGTGTGCGGCAGAACTTCGCTGAGTTCCATGCCGCACTGGCCATGTTTTTCATATTTAAACTTCGGGCCCAGCAGAGCCGATTTCGGATTGATAAAAGCCGCCCGATAACCCTTCAACAATTCGGCAGGCGGCAATTGCCCGTCCCGCTTCGTCAGCTCCGGCTTGTTATCAAACAGCTCAAGGTGGCTGGGGGCCCCGGCCTGAAACATGTAAATCACACGTTTGGCCTTCGCGGCAAAGTGCGGTTTTTTCGGTGCCAGCGGACCTTCAGCAGACGATCCCTCCACCGCACCGCGGGCGTCGTCAGCCAGCAGTGAACCGGCCGCAATCGCCCCAAGCCCGATCCCGCAGTCCCGCAGGAACCAGCGACGACGGACCTGTTCCGCCAATGCCGATCGTATGGCAACAAGTGATTGAGCTTCTGCGGGATTCATGGTCATCACTCCTGTATTCAATCGCTGCCCGAAATCATCAGGGACCAGCAGGCTCCGCACCCGGAATTGCCTACTCTTCGATGTAGACCCCGGGCGACATCTCCGGAAGATTCAGAATCTCGGCTTCCCGGCGTTCCGTATCATAAACTGCCACAGTCGGCCTGCGAAACATCCATCCTCCAACTTCACCCGGATTGATGAAGAGTCTTCCGTGGCGGTCGGCCGCAATACTGGGGCGGTGAGTGTGGGCGAACACCACAACATCCGCATCTCCACAGCAGTCCTTCACGTCCTGCAACTGATGACACAGCAGAAATCGCACACCATCCGGCGATTTCCAGCACATTGGCGGATTTCCCATCGTGCCAACGATCTTCATCCCACCTGAAATCCCCACCCGATTTCCATCATTGTCGCCAAAGCAGGCAATGACCGGGCAGTGAAATTTCCGCATGGCGGGAACAACCAGCGGAGAGACCAGATCGCCCGCCAACAGGACCGCCCGACACCCCAGGGCATTGAATAGCCGGATCGTGTGCCGCAAATTATCAACGTTGTCATGAATGTCCGCAAAAATCCCGATTTTCATGGCTTCTCCGACTGTCCGTTGTCCGCTGGCACCGGAGCTGGATCAGGGGTGGCCGCCCCGGCAGCCCCAGCTTCCGGAGTTTCAGGCGTTGCGGCGGACTCTGCCGCCGGATTTTCCACGGGCGTTGCCGGTGCCGCACCAGCTGTGGCTGAAGAAATCCGCGCGAGCATCCATTCCTGGCGACCACGTTCCGGGTTGTCTTCCGTGGCTGATTCTTTCAGAACCGCAGCCGCTCCCGCCACATCGCCAATCTCCACCAGCAATTCTGCTTCCAGCAACAGCGAGGCAAATTTCATTTTCTCGTCAGGGTACTGCCGACGGTAGTTTCTCAGCGTCTGCACCGCCGTCCCCGCATCTCCGCGCGAAACCTGGCTCATCGCCGTCCAGTACAACGTATCCCCGACAGCACTCTTCTGCACTGAAAGAATCGTCTCTGGCAGCCGAATCCTCCCAACCGCCTGTTTTCCCTCGTCGACAAACTCCAGCTCCACAACTTCCTGCAGACAGGCAATTCGAATCTGCTGCAGCTCCTGAATCATTCCCAGCTCAAAGTTCCCGGCAATCTGACTGACACGCGCCTGCAGAAGACGGCGTGACGGGCGTCCAAACAGGGCGTCAGATCGTTCCAGAAGTTTCGAGATGGCTTCGGCCTTCAGCGCATTCTTCTCGTCATCGCTGAGTTTGCTTTCATCCACATTGGGATCTGTGAGCAACTTACTGACATCGATGGATTCACGTTCAAAGGGACTATCCAGCGGCCGCATCAACAGTGTGTACGCTTCCAACTGCTGCTCCGTCAGTGACGCCAGAGCCGCAACTCGCTGCTCCACCACCGGCCAGATCCGAATTCGGTCGGTCGGCCAGAGCGATTCTGTGGCTGCGCGAACGCGCTCGATAAACGGACGAATCTCACTGGTTCCTCCGGCCAACTCTTCATACAGCACAGCCGTGTCCGCAGCTTCCATCCGCTGCTGCAGAACCAGCATACGAGGTGCAAACGACGATGGGTGTCCAACCACAAACACTTCGCCGGATTTCCACCGATCCAACCCCTGCAGGACTTCCAGACCAGCTGGCTCTGTCACCACTGCAGACGAGTCCGCTGTTGCCGGAACCGGAGTTCCACGGAGCGGATCAAACAGCATGGTCTGATTTCCGGAAATCACCAGCACCAGCCAGTCCGCAGTCTCGACCAGACTTCCGG
>CAIYBH010000190.1 GCA_903924405.1 uncultured Planctomycetaceae bacterium
CGGGGCCATCCATCTGTCGGTAACGCCCCCCGCGTACTCGTACTCGTACTCGTACTCGTACTCGTACTCGTACTCGTACTCGTGCTCGTGCTCGTGCTCGTGCTCGTGCTCGAAATCAAAACCAGAATTCAGAAAGCGACAACGGTAATTCCCGCAAGATTTTCACCATCAAGTGCCATTTCAGCAACAAAGCAGCAGTGTCCCGCCAACTGCCGCCGCGGCATGAGGTTGAGTCGAGCACGAGTACCGCTGCGTTGAGCATGAGCACGAGTGAGAGAAGAAACAGAAAGAAATCGCTGGCGGGGCAAACACCTCGTGAGCAAAACCGTGCAACCCCGAGCAGCGGTTTGCACCTCGGGAAACGAGTGACTATCCTTCCGCTTGGTTTTTCCACCAATTTCCACGCGGGAAGCGTCAGTCCTCAGCCCGCGGTGCATCGTTTGTACAGGGCAACAAGTATGTCAGAAACCACCAATGGAAAACTGAATCGTAAGCTGCGGATGGCGCTGGTTGGCGGCGGGCAGGGGTCGTTTATTGGACGAGTGCATGCAACGGCGGCAGTGCTGGACAACCGCGCAGCGCTGGTCGCAGGAGCCTTGTCGTCGGATCCGGTGCGAGCAAAAGCCAGTGCTCCGGCTTACGACATTGCCGAATCGCGTGCCTACGGTTCTGTTGAAGAACTGCTGCAGCGGGAACTGGCTCTGCCAGCGGATCAGAGAATTGACTTTGTCAGTGTGGCGACACCGAATCACACGCATTTCCAGATTGCGAAGGCTGCCGTCGAGGCGGGGTTCAATGTGATCTGTGACAAACCGATGACCTTTGACTTTGCACAGGCAGAGGAGCTGGTTAAGACGGTAGAAAAAAGCGGCGTGGTGTTTGCCGTCAGCCACAACTACACCGGCTATCCGCTGGTCCGCCAGGCTCGGGAAATGATTCTCAGTGGTGAACTGGGAGAGATCAACGCAATCCGTTCAAATTACATTCAGGGCTGGTTGCGTACGCGGCTGGAGGAATCGGATCAGAAGCAGGCGGCATGGCGAACCGATCCCAAGCGTTCCGGCGCCGCTGGTTGCTTCGGCGACATCGGGACTCATGCGTACAATCTTGGACGCTACATGACAGGCCTGTTTCCAGCGGAGATTTCCTGCAATCTGAAGGTCTTCGCAGAAGGCCGAGCGCTGGATGACTACGGTCACGCCGTCGTCCGTTTTGAAAATGGAGCGATCGGAACAGTGACAGCCAGCCAGATCTCGCATGGTCGTGAGAATGACCTGTTCATCGAAGTGGATGGAACCAAAGGGGCGCTGCAGTGGCGTCAGGAAGAGCCCAACGTGATGATTGTGCGTCGCAATGGTTCGCCGCATCAGATGTACACACGGGATCCCAACGCGCCGTTCATGAACAGCATGGGCAAAGCGGCATGTCGACTGCCGTCCGGTCATCCGGAAGCCTTCTTTGAAGCATTCGCCAACGTGTATCGATTTGCTTACGACGACATGGCAACACGTGCCACCGGCGGCTCATTTGAAAAACGCAACACGATTTATCCCAACGTGTATGACGGCGCTGAGGGGATGTATTTCATTCAGCAGTGCGTCGCCAGCAGCCAGCAGAACGGTGCGTGGCTGCCCATGAAGTACGCCGGGGCTCGCTCCTGACTCCCTGCGCATTGGTCTGTTCTGTGAGGCATCGATTGTATTCAGTCGATGCCTCCTTCATTTCCGGTGGCACCATCCGGCGACACGTGTGACCTGCATCCCTGATGAATCAGATTTCAGTGCCCTGACGGCTCGACTGCGGGAGCTTGCAAATCCGGATGCAGTCGACTGCTGGCCGACCGAACACCTGCAGACACTGTGGCAGGCGGGTGCTGCGCGCTGGGTCATCCCGCGGGAATTTGGCGGGGAAGGAATCGACGCGGAGACACTGCTGTGGAGGTATCGGGAACTGGCCCGGGCCAGTCTGCTGACCGCCTTCATTTTCAGTCAGCGTAACGCAGCCTGTCAGCGCATCGAATCGTCGGCCAATCGCCACATCGCCGCACAGCTTCTGCCTGATCTTGCCTCCGGCCGGATCCTGGCCACCGTCGGTATTTCGCACCTGACGACTTCCCGGCAGCACTGGCAGGTGCCGACGGTGACGGCGACGATGGATGGTACGGACTATCTGCTGAACGGTGTCGTTCCCTGGGCGACGGGAGCCGGATACGCAGATCTGCTGGTGACCGGGGGCACACTGGCGGATGGCCGTCAACTGCTGGCCGTCGTCCCTGTACGGGCTCCTGCAGTCGTCGTCAGGCCGGCGGTCGCCATGCTGGGACTCAGTGCATCCTGCACCGGCGAAGTGGAATTGCATGACGTTCGGGTGTCGGCCTCGGATGTGCTGCATGGGCCGATAGAGCGAGTTATGGCGGCGGGCGCTGGTGGCGCCGGGTCTCTCAGTACGTCAGCCATTGCCATTGGGACAGCGCAGGGAACGCTGGATTGTTTTGCTGAAGAGGCGGAACGGAGACCGGAACTGCATCATTATCTGAACCCATTACAGCGGGAAGCAGACATGCTGGTCGAGTCTCTGGCAGCCGCGGCCGTTGCGGGGCCGGCGCAAAAGGGCAGGGTGAGCGCCGAGACGTTGCGACAGCGTGCCAATTCCCTTGTCATTCGTGCGGCGCAGTCGTGGCTGGCGGCGACGCGGGGAGCGGGATATGTGTCCGGACATCCGGCGGAACGGGCTGTCCGGGAAAGTTTATTTTTTCTGGTTTGGTCCTGTCCGCAGGCGGTTCTGGACGCCAGTCTGAAGGAACTTTCCTGCGGTCTGTCGTAAGTGACAACGCAGGTCGGGAAGGCATGTGTCTGAACACAGGCTGAGTGGCCGGGCAGGGGAGTGAGATCGCGATCGCAGGCCGAGGAAAGTTTGCGGGTATCGGAGCGGGATAAGTATTCTCAATTGGGAGCAACAGTGATGGACACATTTGAACTGGCCGTGGCGGCAGCCAAGGCAGCGGGAACGATTCTTGAGCGATTTTTTCACGAGGGGGCGGAGGTGCGTTCCAAGGGCATTTCCGATCTGGTCACCGATGCAGATGTTGCGGCTGAGCGTGAGATTGCCCGCATGATTCATGAGAAGTTTCCGGAGCACGCGATTCTGGGCGAGGAAGAGAACTCTGGAAGTGTTGACGCGGAGCATTTGTGGGTTGTGGATCCACTGGACGGCACGACCAATTTCGCGCATCGGCTGCCGCATTTTGCCGTGTCCATTGCGTATCTGCATCGCGGACAAACGCAGCTGGGAGTGGTTTGGAATCCCATGCGCGGTGATCTCTACACAGCTCAGCGTGGTCATGGTGCACTGCACAACGGGAAGCCGATTCACGTCGGTCCTCAGACGCAGATGAGCGAAGTGCTGGTGGGCACTGGGTTTTACTATGATCGTGGTGCGATGATGGAAGCGACACTGGCGGCCATTGGAGATTGTTTCCGCCAGAACATTCATGGCATTCGCCGCTTTGGTACGGCCTCACTGGACCTGGCCCATGTCGCCACAGGACTGTACGGTGCTTATTTCGAATACCAGTTGTCCCCCTGGGATTATGCGGCCGGGCAGTTGCTGGTGGAGGAAGCCGGAGGGCGAGTGACCGACTGTGACGGAGGGCCACTTCCGTTGCACAAGACGACCATTCTGGCCACCAACAGTAGTCTGCATGCTCAGATGCTGCCGATTGTGCAGAGGCACCTGAACAGCTGGCGGAACTCCACGTCCCCCGCGGCCGTGAAGTAACCGCCAGCGTTGCATCAGACAATCCCTGCGTGCGTTCGACACTGCTGCCTCGCCGACAAATCGGCAGGCAGCAGCTCCCGGAAATTGACTGGTCAGAACCTCAGTTCTGCGCGAACGGCAAGACCGTCGAACATTAGGCACTCGTCAACACCTCGCGGGGCATCCGCCTGGACAGCATCCACAAAGTCGGGCATGGTCACCACATTTCCCCAATAGCCGAACATGTAACCCACGGTGGCACGGAAGCAGCCGTTTTCGCTGAGGTACCCTGTGCCGAATTCCAGATCCAGCTGGGGCACAATGCGGTCTTCCTGAATTCCGGCAATCGCCTGTGGCCCGGCGAAAACGGATGACTGTCGATACTGTGAATCGAACTGACCAGCGAGCAGACTCAGCGCACCACGGTTGTAGAACAGCAGCCCGTGACAATTGCAGCGTTCGAAATCGAGACCGAAGCGTGGTCCGTACCCTTCGAAATCGATGTTACTGTCGACATCCACAGCTCCCTGAATCTGCTGATGCACCGCCAGATCCTGTGTGAGTCCGCCGTAACGGAATCCCGCGATCCAGTTGAGTCGATAGTCGTCCGTGCCGATGAGCGTGCGTGAGAACGCGGCATCGGCTGTTTCAAAATCGATGCCGTAGTTGCCACTCGCAGTCAGGCTGTCGGACGCCACATTGACTGTGTTGGGATGGACAACTTCTGACCGCAGAAAGGCATTGGGCAGAGGATTTCCACCGGGCAGTGAGACGCTGTCGCTGACATCGCTCTGAAAACTGGTCCAGGCAAAGACCATGCTGGAGCAATCATCGATTGCGAGAGCGCCGCCAACGCGGTACCCGGAGTTGTAGCCGGGGCTGAGCATCGCTGTCTGGCCGACGGGTACAGCGGTGTTCGTCGTGCCATCCACCGGCGTCGCATAGTCGATGTCCTGCTGCCGCGCGGTGAGAAACAACCAGTCGGCAGAAATCCCGCTGGTGTGGGTCCACCAGGGCTTGCAGACTTCAGGCTGGCAGTAGGCCTGCTGAGCAGGACGCACCTCTTCGTAGATGATTTCCTGACCGGCGGTCCTGGCTTTCAGGCTGCCAGTGCGAAACGAACCTTCGACGATGGGTTCCGCATAGTCAGCCGGACTGATGAACCCGTCCTGGGCGGAGGCCTGTCGGAGACTGAGCGTCACGAGGCAGGCCAGCAGAAATTTGCGAGACGTCATTGTGCCCTCCATGGCATGGCCACGGTCCTGGAGACATTGATTGTCATGATCCGTGGTGTGAGTGAAACAAATCCACTGAACGAACTCTGATGTACCGATCCATCGGCACAACGGTCAGACGATGCATCGACGGAGTGCCCTGAGAGGGTCAAGAGAATCGGTGAGTCGGAGGGCCCGCGGCAGGGGTATTACCCGGCGGATTGTCCCGACAACCGCTTGCTCCTGCGGAGTGCAACACGCTGACAACGAACGCGATCCGGAGCAGAGGATTGAAGCTGCAGACCGGCTGTGATTCAGCGGATGCTCACGAGTGGGTATCAGGGAAACTGCCGGGGAGTTCAGGTTTGTGAGACTGGGAGATCCACGGTGAATACAGCGTGGTTCTGGAAATGTCTTTGTCTGCCTGTCGAAGGAGGTGTAGAAGTTGAGGTCGCTGCTCAGCAAACGCTGGTCGTGGTGTGCTTTCTGCTTCGTCATTCAGAGCGTTGTCACAGACGACCTCTGTCATGTTATACCAACAGGAGTTCTCGGGATGTCGCTGAAAAACTGGCTGGAAACTCTTCGTGCACCATTTCGCCGAACATACCAGGACAGAGTGTCTCGTCGTCGAGTCAGCAGCAGCAGTTCGGGGACCATGGGACGCGCGGAGCATCTGGAAGTTCGAGCCCTGCTCACAGCCAATCTGTTTGTGGATTTTGGCGACAATTTCACCGCGGGTGTACTCGCAACGACTCAGGGCGATTTCAGGGACGTGGCCAACGACCCGCTTCCGGGAAACCGCATCCTCGGGCCGCAACTGGAGGACGCCACTGGATTTAATCCGGGAACAGCGCTGAACATTGTGGCTCAGTCGTTCAGCGCAGCAGAGCGGGCTCAGATGCTGGCCACGGTGATCCGTGCTTATCAGCCCCTGGATATTCACGTCGTGGAACTGACAACCACTCCGCAGATGACCATTGACGGGCGCTGGGTGACTGGTGCCAGCAGCATGGCTGATGTCGTGACGACTCTGCGCGGCGGTGACGCAGGTATGAAGGACGCGTATGTGTTTGCTGCACGATTTATCGCTGATCCGGGCGGTGTGAATGAGGTTGTGTATGGGCCATCCGGCGGGGGCACGTCACCGGTCAACGGGCTGGATACCTCGGATCTGAATTCCGGACTGAATCTGCATGATGACGTGGCTGTGGTTTTCACGGACACATCGTTCGGGTTCAACTTTAATACGATGAACAACATCGCTCACGAAGCGGGCCATAATTTCGGACTGCAGCATTCATTGACGAATTTGTCCGGCAATGCTGCGACGGACCTGCTTCATCGCTCTGAACTTATGTCGTACCTGAATACGAATTTCACCACCTCTTCACTGGCGTTCTCGCGTTATCCCGTCATTCGCGGTGATGGAAATTCTCCCGGTGGCTCACTGGTCAGCTATGACGACCTTGAGGCTCGAAATGGAGCGCTGACGCCGTATGATCAGATGGTCAACGATCCGGGAATTGGTGCGAGGCCGGGATATTCCTTTGTCTCCGGGACCGGGGCCCATGACGTGATCACCCTGACGCGGAATGGGGGGAACGCCGACGTCACGGTCACGGCGTATGCCGATAGCGGATACACCACCGCCATTCCGGTACCGGGCACAGCCGGTGCGTCCTACACGTACTCCTACAGTGTTCCGCTGACCATGCCGATTCTGGTCTACGCCGGGTACTCAAACGATCTGATTCAGATCAATGGCGACCTCGGTGTTCCTGTGACTCTGGACGGAATGGTGGGAACCGATTCGTTGTATGTGAACACAATGGGGTCCGGCAGTGCCATCTGGACACCGCGCGCAACAGCTCCAGCCAGTGTGGACTTCACCAGTCCACCGGGAATTGCTCCGATCGCGGACTATGGTGGCGTCGTCAGCTTTGCCACTACGACCATTGAGATCAGTAATTATGAAATCAACAGCACCATCAGTCTGACTGGCTTTGATAACCTCAGAGTAGAGGGCACGACTGGTGACGATCGGTGGCGACTGGGGCCGAATGCCTCCGGGGCTCTGCAGTTGACCGGAACCGTCGGGGGAGTCGACCTGGTACCGATCACGCTGGCCGCAGTGGGTGCGATTCAGGTGGACGGACTGGCTGGCAGCGATCTGCTGATCGTGGACAACACGTGGGGACTTGTGACACTTCCGATTCAGTACAATGGTGGTGCCGGATCGGGAGCTGACGCGCTGCAGGTGCTCGAGGGCGCGTTCTCCACAATTCGTTCCAGCTTTACCAATGCGAATGACGGCAATCTGCTGCTGGATGGAAGTACAATTGCCTACACCGGGCTGGAACCAGTCCTGCTGAACGTCGGTAGTGTGTCGGGAATTATTTTTGACCTTCCGACCATCCTTAATCCCGATGTGATCATCAGTGACGACGGTTTTGGCGGCGACCCGAATGGCAATACGGCAAACACCTCCGCAATTGATGCGTCAACATTTGAATTCACAGAGTTCACCAATCCAACGGCATTTCTGCGTGTCAATGGTGCCCTCGGATTCAGCAATGTTGTGACACTGGCAGTCCTTGATGCTGCGTGGAATGCGGCCGCCGCGGTGGACCTGAACGGGGGATCGGTTGCGGACACGTTCACGATTCAGTCCACGCCTGCGGGAGTCACCACTGTCAATGCAGGTGACGGAGCTGATCAGTTCATCCTCTCTGGTGACGGACTGGGTGGAACGAGCCTATTCCGGGGTGAAGGCGGGAACGATCACTTCACACTGAATATGTTCAGCCATATCGGAGCCACTGCTGTCGCAGACCCGACAGTGAGTGTACAGATTGAGGGGAATGGAAATCCGCTGACGAATTCCGCGAATCGTGATCGACTGATCATCAATGATCAGAATTCCGGCTTCTCCCGCAATCTGATTTACGATTATCTGGAGACCCAGGGAGACATTGATCTTCTGCCGGGAATTGTCGGAGGTGGTGTATTTGGACCGGAATCGACAGGGCTGTTGTCACTGCGTATTCGCACTATGGAGACACTGCGCTACAACTCTGTCGGCTCGGCCGACGACGTCATCACGGTCTCGGGACGTAATGTGGATGATGATCTGACCGTCGCGCTGACGCCGACAATCGCTGGTCAGACGAATGCCGGAACATCCGCCTTTGTGTTTCTGAATGGAACACCCTACACAGCCTCTCCCGGTGCCACGCTACCGCCGGATGCCTTGTCCGGCAATCTGCCCGGAGTTGCCGGAGGTGGCACGGGAACAGACCTGCTGATCGGTGGAATTGCTCCATCCTCGGGCCTGACGATGGACGGAAGTGGTACGGGTTCCACAGGGAATCGAGTGATCGTGCAGGCACTGAGTGAAGTCTCACTGTCTGATCCCGTCGCAGTAACCGCCGGTCTGGATGTGTTCAATCTCGGTCTTGGGCCTGGCGTCCTTGTTCCCGGTGCTGGTGTCGGAAATGCGTTCGAGACCATCGCAGTCAATGGTTCGACGACATCTGACGTTGATATGGGTCTGGAACTATCGAGTTTCAACGAGGTCAGTGCACGCAACATTCTGGACGGTCAACTTGTTTCTGTGACCGTCGTGCCAACCACACTTGGGAACGGGACGACCTCGTGGTCGCGTCCGGGGTTGATTATCAATGGGGGTGATGAAACGGCCGCCCGGATTTCCGGGGTTGCGGATAACTTCACTGCACTACCGCATGTGCTATTCAATATCGCTGTCAATGGAAATCAGCCGATACTCGGTGCGATTGCGGCAGATGGATTTCCAGGTGGCGATCAGCTGACGGCATTTTCACCGTCCGCCTTCAGTCTGTGGAGTGACAAGCAATCGGTGCCGAATGTTTCGATACTGGCAGACAACAATCCGTTTGGAATTGTCAGCTCTTCCATCGAACGCACGCGTTTGTATCCGGGGAACGGAACCCTCAATCTGATTGGCGATCAGAATCAACCGGGCGTGGACCAGCCCGACATGTTCCGGGCGATTGGCCTCGATATTGACCCGAACGGCTCAATCGATGCCGGTGTTCAGGAGCTGGTGGTGACGATCAATGGCAGCGCGCCGATCCTGATTGACGCAGTGCAGAAGCTGAATGTCTACGGATTTGATCTGACAGGGCAGGACCTGAACAATCCTGATCCGAATGCCCCGGATTTTCCTGTCGTTCCGGGACTGGCGAACATCGACACACTGGAAGTGACGCCGTTTGCTGACAATGCCGGGGGACCGGGTCTGAATGCGCCACGAGGCTGGGGCGTTCAAACGCTGTTTAACGAAGGTGAGCCTGCTGGAATCGACGGTGACGCGACTGACCTGCTGATCGTACATACGTCCGTGGGAACGAATCATGGACTGGATGTGTATGGCGGCGGAATCGTTTCTGAACAGATCTCCGTGCATCCCTCAGGACCGGATCATGGTGAAGTACGTCTGACGAATGCCACGGACGGCAGCGTGGTGGCGACGATTTCGTATCTGAATAATACGGATCTGGTACTGATCGACGATGATGGCGGGCTCAGTGATACGGATTCGCTGATCCTGATGGGTACGGATCCGGGACAACAGGTCAGCGGCAATGATTCGTTTGACGTGGACTTCGAAGCAGCGGGAACCAGTGCAGCACCGATGGTGACTGTGCGGGATTCAGCAACTGGACAACTCCTTTACCGTCTGCGCAGCTTTACGGATCCGTCAGGTGAGACGGGACCATTTTCCAGTGTGACTTTTGACATGCTGGGTGGACATGATTCGATGCGCATTCGCAGTGGCTTGCTGGAAATGACGCCCGCGAATGGTTTTGGGCCCGGCATGAGTCAACTGGTGATCAATGGCGGAGTTGGTGATGATGCACTGACTCTGGAGTACACGACCAGTCAGCAATGGCGCGGCGGCCGCGTGACCTACGATGGCGGAGCTGGCGCGGATACGCTGTCGTTCACCGACGGGATGGGCGAGCAGATTCCATTTCGGTCCGTGATTTACACTCCGGGCCCTGTGCCTGGTAATGGTCGTATTGAACATCTGCCGATTGGTGGTACCAATCCTGCTGTCGTGGACTTCCTGCAGCTGGAACCGGTGTTTGACTTCACCACGGCGGCAACGGTCATCATCAACGCGGACCACGCGGACAATGCCATCAGCTACTACACGGACTACGGTGCCGGAACACTTGGACCGATCATCTCCGGAGGCTCGTGGTTGAATGACGGTGTCTACCTGAATGTGGCACTGACCGGTGGAACAGGGTCCGGCGCACGTGCGGATATCACGGTGTCAGGCGGAACCGTTGTTCAGGCAACACTGGTGAATGACGGTGCCGGCTATACGCTGGGTGATCTGTTGTCCGTCAACCCGGTCAGCCTCGGTGGTGGTTCCGGGGGCTTCAGCATTTCCGTAACATCCTGGTCGGGAACAGTCGCCATCGACAATCAGGAAGTGCTGGTCTTTTCCCGTAAGAATACGCTGCTGATTAATGGACGTGGCGGCAGTGACATGGTCAGTCTGAACAATCCTGTGATTCCGGCAGGTCTTTCCAGCATTATCGTGGATGGCGGCGACCCCACAGGCAGTGATACCGTTGTGCTGACGGGGCTTGCAGGCGTCTTTGATAATTTCCAGGTGAGCCCAACCGTCGCTGGCAGCGGACTGCTGACATCAACCACGTCAGCCCTCGTGCCCGTGGTGTATGTCGGGGTCGAACATCTGCAGATTACTGGCCAGTCTGCGGATGGCGACCAGTTGAATCAGCTGGGAACCGGCAACAGTGATACGTTTGTCTACAGCCCGGGAATAACGGCCGATTCCGGCACACTGCATGGACAGCAACAAGGCGTTTCGGGCTTTGCATTTGCACCGATCACGTTTCATGGGATCCTGGGCGCAATCACCGCTGGAACCGGAAACGGTGATGTGCTGGTCATTAACGGCACAGCAGCGGATGACACCTTCTACGTTGGAACGACGACTCCACCGGCCTCGGCACCCGGTACCTTCACGGGGGTTCGTGTAGATACCGGCGCGGTACTGCATGCCCCGGTTCTTCCAGGTGGTCTCTCGGCAGCAGATCAGGTGATTCTGCGTGGACTCGAGGGAAATGATACCTTTAACGTGATTTTCAACCCGCTGCCGGCC
>CAIYBH010000191.1 GCA_903924405.1 uncultured Planctomycetaceae bacterium
GATGCTCTCGTTTCACTACCGGTCCGGATGTCTCAACCACACCCGCCGGGGCGGCAACATCGTCCGCTTCCGCTACAGATTGATGCACTTCCTTTGAAGGATTCCAGACACGCAGACGCTGTATCGTCGTGACGATCAGAACGCCGGCCAATCCCAGCTGGACCAGAACCGAGGTCCATGCCGAAACCCGAACGACGCCCAGCTGGCTCAGTTCCGGCGGATTCAGCACACGCAGCAGTCCGTCATACGGCGAAATCGCCGTCAGCGATCGATCTACCGCAACACCCAGTCCATGCGCAGCCAGCAGAAACACAACGACGCCCAGCACGCTGATGGCCAGAGTCTGAAAGGTCTTCTCTCGCCAGAATGCTACCAGACAGCCCCAGCTACCGGCCGCCAGTGTGGCCGAAAGCACAATCGCCTGAGACCACAGAATCTGTTCCCAGGTGACCCCACCCAGTAACTTCAGAAAACAGAACACCGGCCACGAAACCGCCAGTAGCACGCCCACGTTCAACAGACTGGCCAGCAGTTTTCCGACCGAAAGCTCATAGTTCCGCAGGTCGGTCATCAACAGCAGAATCAGCGTCCGCCGGTCTTTCTCCTGAGCGACCAGCGAAGCTGAAAACAGGGTCGAGAAAAACAGACTCAGGGTGAGCTGCAGCAGCGCGAAGACACGAAACGCCATGGCACTGAATGAGGCCACGTCGCCGGCAAACACTATGTCCTGAAAGCCGATGGTGGCCTGCCGCAGACTGTAAAACAGAATCAGCAGCGCCGCGACAAATCCCGATCGCATCAGGTAGTGGCTCAGCCTGCGAGGTGTTGTCAGCACCTCACGCTCAAAAATCGGACCGACAGCCACTCCGACAACTCCCTTCAGGATCCTCTTCGTCACCAGACCCCGTTACGCACGTCCATCGGTCCCATTGACCTTTTAAGATCACGCAGCCGATACGAGGCCAATCACCAACCAGGACGACACGTTCTGGTTCGTCGCTCAACAAGCATTGGCCTCAACCGGCATCCCGTGACTCACTTCAACTGACGAGAACGCGTTTCGATCAGGAATGTTCGCTCCGCATCCGCCTGGCGGAATGCATTGGCATCCCAGACGCTCTTCAACGGAAACTCTGGCGGCAGGTTGCGACCGTTCTGCTGAAACACAGCTCGATAGTACTGCACAATCAGTATGCAGTCATCAATGTAGTCGCCGCCGTAAAACATGTTGGGCTGTTTTTCGGCCAGCGCTGCCCACTGTGACATTGCCGCCTCAAGGAACTTCTGAGCGTCAGAGATCTCGACTTCCCCGTTGGCTCCCACTTTGTCAAAGCCACGCGCTTCGTTATAGGCCTGCTTCGCCTCATAAAAGGATTTTCGTGCCTGAAGCATGGCCGGGTCGCGTTCCAGGTCTGCCACGTCACGCCACTGTCGGAAGTTTGTCATGTCCAGGTTCTGAGCCCACAGGCGACGCTGCTCCTGCAGCGTAATGCCGTTCTCTTCCGCCAATGCTTTCAATTCTTCCTCGGAGCTGTTCAATCTGTACTTCTTGTCATCCAGCCCCAGAAAATCCATCTTGCCGTAGTCGTCCATCCACGCCTTATAGGCTCGATCCCACGCGGCCAGATGCTCGTCAAACAACCCCTTTTCCGCACGTGTCTCTGCGAAATTCAGCAACGCCCGCGCCGGACCCTGACGGAAGAACACATGCGTCATGCCCTTCACGCCAATCATTCCGTCGTTGTCGTCCTTCTCGTTCGCTCGCACAAACCATTCATGAGCTACAAGGTAGCTGTCCTTGCCTTCCGGATTGATGGCCGGGTCGGGACCGGCAACATTCGCTTCCGTACGGAATTTCGGGTCCGGGTCCTTCTCAAAGAACTCACGGAAATACTTCTTCTCGTCCGACACCCCCATCTTGGACTGCACAAAGTCCCCGACGTTGTGGAACAGAATCGGAATGCTCTGGTTTCGCTGAGTCCCGAGGATCAGGAATTTGATACCTTCCTTGACCCAGTAAAACCGGTCGTCCACCTTGTCCCACTCACGCGAGACGTTGTAGGCCAGATTCCAGCCCTGAAATTTCCAGATCTGCACATAGTGCGGTTGCAGCAGAATGATCGAATCCACAGTCGCTCGCAGCTTTGCCCACTGCTTCCGCTCCTGATACTCAATCGCCCGCAGATGCAGAACGCTGGCAGCCGGTCCACGCAGGCCCAGCAACACAAGGTTCATCGCGGAACTGGAGGGATCGACCCGCCCCAGTGTCGCTTCTCCAAGGTCGTACTGCTGCCGCTTCTGCGACAACAAGCCCAGGCCGGATGATCGAGTTGCTCCGGCGGTCTGCTGCGCAGGAAATCCAAGGTAAACGACGGGTACCAGCAGCAGCAGAATCCCCGCTCCGTACCAGATCTTCCGCTGACGAGAATTCACAGTGCTCATTTCGACTCCAGTTCGCGGAATTTCAACATGGCCGCCGCAATCAGAATACACGGAATCATAAAGCCAGCAAACACAACGACGGCCGGCACGACGACTTCACCCAAGGGCACATCAAACCGGTTTTCCACAAAGGCCGCCGCCCGATTGAAAATCGTGAAGTCCGGCACAATGTTGCTGAACACCCACAACACGCCCTCGAGCGACTGGTCGGCCGCTCGCACGACATTCTGAGCTGTCTCGGAGACGTCCATGCCGACCTCAGGATTGCGATGCTGTGCAATCAACACGGCAGATTCCAAAGTCCCCATGCCCTTCTCAACCCCATCCAGTTTTCTCAGCATGAAGTCATGGAAAAACTGCCCCACAACGAAGAAGGTCAGCGTGAACAGCAGGGCCACAGGCCCCTTCACAATACAACTGACCGTGACGCCCAGCACGATGATCAGCATCAGCATCAGCGATATGTTGATCAGCGCCTTCCAGTAGCCGGCCCAGAATGGCTGATCCGCTTTCCGGATGAACAGGTCCGGTCGTGCCATCCCCAGATACATCTGGTCGTTGATACAGGCCACTTCCACTCGCAGCTCGCCATTCTTCGCCACGTCCTGCAACAGGTCCCGCTCAATCACCCAACCCTGAGTGTCCTCGGAGACCAGAACTTCACGACGAATCAGGTCGTCGAAGAACACATACCAGCTGCGCTCGTCCGCCACCTTCAGCCGTCCACCGTCAATCGCCAGTGCCCCGGCTGTCAACTGCTCATTCAGTACCGTCACAAATCGCTCAGCGTTCAGCTGAGAAATCTTCGCGTCCCGCACGAGATCATCTGTCAGAGTGGCTTTCAGGCTGTTGCCCTCCAGCAACTTGCCACTCTCGTTCCACTCGCTCACAATGCCCGACAAAAATCGTCCCAGCGTCTCGTAGTCCGCCACAAACCGCAACGTGCGTGGCACCCGTGTCAGGTTGGTCGAATCCTCGTCCCCGTCGTGATACTCCGCCACATGGAAGGATGGCAGCGGCACTTCCAGTCGCGGCAACGCTTCCATTAACAAAGGGGCCTGCTTCACCAGGGCCTCGGAAATTCGGTCCAGTGCATCAGCAAAGGCTGCATAAGGAATCTCCTCCTTGCCGCCGTTCTGCTCTTCCTTCTGCCGTTCCGATACCAACTGCCCGGCCGTGCTGCCTTCCAGCAGCAACTTCGGCAGATCTCCCAGCCGCTCGTCCTTGCGGTATTCCAACACAGAGCCTGCGACAAGCAGCCCGAAGTGCAGCCCAAAATAGTCGGCCGGCCGCAATTCGCCCGGCGCAGTTCGCATCCGTTCCGACAGTTGCTTCAGGCGGTCGGCTGCATTCCGGTACTGCCCATCCCGCAGAGCATCCGCGAAGGGGCGCACCGCTTCGCTTTGCGCCAACATCCCGAAGGCTTCTTCGCGGGGATTTGAGGACAGTGTGTATTGCGCTGAAATCCCCTGCAGAATGCTTCGCTCTGAACCCTTGACCGTTCGGAAGGCTTCAAACCGGCATTCCAGCTGCAACTCTTCCTCACCCTGCTCGCTTTTCGTCAGTGATGATTCGTCCAGTCCCCGGAAAACCCAGACGGCTCGTGCGCGTGAGTTGCCAAGGATGTGCGAACGATAGGCCCACACGTCGCCGACATTCAGACCCTGTTCCGTCGGCTGGCCCTCAGCGCTGATAAAATACAGCTCACCAAACACCGGAACACGACAGTTCAGAGCGGAACGGGCAGAGTCCGGAATTCGACGGGTCAGCCAGAACAACCCGATCGCTCCCATCACCAGCAGGACAAACAGCGTCACAACGCCCAGTCCTGCCATACGGCCAATCACAATCTCCAGTCGCCGCGCGGGCTTGGTCACAACGGTGTGCAGCGATCGCAGCCGAATGTCTTCCGGCAATGCCCAGCAACTGAGAAACATGACGGCAGGCAGAATCAACCACGAGATCGCAGTGAACAGGAACGTCACATGCACACTGACCTGCAACTCAGGCCGTTCATTCGCGTCGGCAATAAACCAGCCCGCGAACATCAACAGCACGGCAAACAACACAAACACCAGCAGCGCCTTACGCCGTACCGCTTCTTTCAGAGTCAGTGATGACAATGCGAAAATACGCCGCGGCGAGATTGACGCGATGTCAGACAGGTAACTAATCAGACCACTCGTGAAAATCGCCAGTCCGCCACGACCATTACGGGCCAGCGACAACAACAGCGATATCCCCAGCCCCAACAGCACCAGCACACCCGATAAGAGTAGCCAGGAGGTCGTGGCAGAGGAAAAATTGTAAGGCCGAATATCAAATTCCATGGTTCGGAATTCCAGCTGCGGAATACTGTTTCAAAGACCCCGAGTCATTCACGGGCTGCATGTCGTGTTCACTGCAGCACCAGCACTCGTCCCACTCACGTCGTTCACCTGCTCCAGTGAACCGCCAGCGATCAGACACACCGTCAGGACTTGCCACCCCGTCCCGATGCCGCCACTTCTTCCGTCGAAAACCGACGGCCAGGACGCTCGCCGCTTTCGCGAACCGTCCGCAGGAACAACTGCTCCAGATCCGCTTTCGGACGGCTGAATTCCACGTCCTTCACGTTGTGCTTTTCCAGAACCTTGCGAACGTCGGCCATGGCCTCGTCCGTCAGGTTGGTCGTGCGAATCTGCATCTCGTTCCGCAGTTCCAGAAGCTCATCCACCCGACCCAGAACCTTCAGCTCACCCTGAAACAACACGGCAATCCGGTCGCAGACGTCCTGAACGTCGGCCAGCTGGTGACTGCACATGACCACGGTCTTGCCCTGAGCCTTCAACTGGTGAATCAGGTCTTTCATCTCCCGAGTACCGATGGGGTCCAGTCCACTGGTCGGCTCGTCCAGCAACACAAGGTCCGGGTCGTTGATCAGAGCCTGCGCGAGCCCGATACGACGAGTCATCCCTTTGGAGTATTCTTTTAACTGCCGACGTCGGGCCTTCCCCAGACCCACCATCTCAATCAGCTCGTCAGCACGACGCGCCCGATCAGCAGCCGACATATTGAACAGACGGCCGTAGAAGTCGAGTGTCTCGTCGGCGTTCAGAAAACGGTAGAGATAGGACTCTTCCGGCAGGTAGCCAATCCGCTCGTTCTTGGACACGTCTGAGGCCGGCTTGCCGAGAATGGTCATCTCGCCCGAGGTGGGAAATAACAGACCCAGCAACATCTTCATCGTCGTGGTCTTGCCCGAACCGTTCGGGCCCAGCAACCCAAACACTTCCCCCTTCATCACGTCCAGACTCAGGCTCTTCACCGCCTGAACCTTCTTGCGTCCCCAGAAGTCGCGATAAATCTTGGACAGATTCCGGATCTCAATGACCGCGTTTGACATATCGTTTTCGCTCTGAAAGACGCCGAAAAGTGCACACACCCCGAAACCCAGTCCACGACTGAACACTCTTGTCAGTCAGACACAGGGAATTCGACAAAAAACCGGCTGAAACAAAGTCCTGCAGCCACAGTACGCGTTTTTTTTGCGAACTGTTGGCCAAAAATCCGGCCGGCTTTACGCCCAGTCCACCTCAAAATCGCTGGATTCCGCAGAATCCAGCCACCCCGCACGATTTCACCCCCCAAAAAATCCCCCGCACAGGCGCGCCGCTTTTGGGGAGGGCGAAGTTCCACCTGAGCCGATTACACCAGAAACTTGTCACGTTTCGCTCCGCCAAAACGTGCGTCCAGCGTTCTTCAGCCCACCGGCGCGCGGTGGGTGTCAGACCTCCGAGCCGTCTGTGTTTGTTGATGTTCACTTCAAC
>CAIYBH010000192.1 GCA_903924405.1 uncultured Planctomycetaceae bacterium
GATGCTGGCGCCCGGCGGTGTCTGCTGGCTCGCTGATGCCGGCCGAGATATCACGCGGGAATTCTGGCTGCTGGCAAAGCAACAGGGGTTCCCCGTGCAACTAATTCAGGCCGACGGCTCCCCACGGGAAGAACCCGGATCCGACTTTCAGATCTTCGTGCTGCAACACCCCGAAACTCGCACAAGCTGACACAACTTCCAGCACGGGGGCACGAGGAGACTTATTCTCTCCATTGCCCTCATCTGCTTTTTCCTGTCGTGCTCGTGCTCGATTCACAACGTCTCTCACGCGGAGACTAAGTGGGGGGCCGCCCAGCGGTCGTTCGAAAGTCAATTGCTCCCAGTGAGGTGCTCGATTCAGCCGCAGAGCGACGGCAGGCAGGCCACGGGTTGTGCTCCGCTGGAAGGCCAATGGCATCTTCAACGCACAGCCTCGATCTGCACCTCAAATCCCCCGGAATTCCCGGTGCGAGCCGCGTCAGAATCATTGACCTGCAGCCACAGTTCCGTGTCCGCTTCCACACTCACCGTGCAGCCACGTCCCACCGGAATCCGACGCACGGCGGAACGACCATCCCGCGAGACCAACGCTGCCGTCAACTCGCCCAAAGGTCGGCCGTGCACGTAATCAATCGTGATTCCCTGCGCTTCCGCTTCCCAGCGCTCCGGCTGATCATGCACCGCACAACGACCGGACCCGGTCAACGTAATGTCCAGCGGCTTTGAAAAGGATACCCCTGACGCCTGCCAGCCCCTGTCAGCAGACACCCCGACCTGCACCGACATGGCACTGGCGTCGTCCAGGATCTGCCACTTCGGATTCAACTCCGGAAAGGCCTGCGACACCTCGTAACCCTCTTCCAGACTGTCCAGCATCAGTACCCAGACGATTTTCAGTCGAACAGTCAATTCCGGCGTCAGACGCTGCAGCACTGTGTCAAATTCCCGCCGCGTTCGTACGCGACTCAGTTCCGCAAAGGTCGTCCGCAATTGCGGATGCGTCCGCAGCAGCCACACCAGACCCCACGCCTGAGCGTAGCGCAATTCCGATGTGAATTCACGACTCTTCGGCTGCAGAATCGACTCCAGATTTACGGGCTCCACTGCATCCGTCAGCAACGCCGTTTTACGCAGCTCCGTAATCCGCCCCCAGCCCTCAAATCCTGTCTCGGCCGACGGCAGCACGCCAAACTGCAGTGGATTGACCGTATGAGTCGCAAAGTACTCGGCCGCCCCTTCCGTGTACCACAGCGGCGGGATATCCCGCATCCCGTGCTCACACATCAGAAAGCAATGCACGAACTCATGAAACAGCAGGTGCCGACGGTAGTAGTCCGTCGACTGGTTGTTCATCCAGAACTCATATCCCAGATGCCGCCCATGCCGAATCACAAACTCTTCATCCGGAAGCAGGCCAGCCTCCTGAAACCGCTCCGGCGCGTCCATCAGATAGCCCGTGACCTGAAATTCCTTTCCGGACGCATCCGCCGCCAGCACTCCCAGTTCTCGCTGCAGGTGATCAAACAGCGCATCAACGGCTTCCGGAATCTCCCGTACCTGCTCCAGAGGCACGTCCGTGACCAGCAGCAACCGCCGAGACTCCAGCACCTGCAACCCAGCGGCCCCCAGACGAGCCCGGTCCAGAGGCCTGCGAGTGTCCGGAAGTCGCTGTGGCGGCCGCCCCACAGTGGAGCTGGTCTCCTGAGTCCGGACGGACAAACTGAAAACCATCGGTGTCAGATGGCACAGCAGCAACAGGCTTAACAGCCCCGTCATCAGCCTTCGGACTGCCCGGATTTGCCGTGTCCCCATCACTCTCACTTCCTTCCCAAACGGCTGCCGCACTGCGTGCAATGCCCTCGGCCGGCCACGCGCCATGCCACGGCGGACATGTGCAACCTGTATCGACGTGCGCGGCGCCGGACAGCCCATCGAGCCCACGGCACCCAATCACGAGATTGCTGACACAGCACCATCAAACCGGCTACTCAGGCAACGGTTTGTCTTTCGTTTCGGGGGCAAATGGAATTGCGATCAGGCCCAGCAGAAAAATTGAACACATCGTCACGCCGGCATAGCGAAACCCCGTCGCTCCTTCATAGCCATTGTCCGCCGAATACACACCGGCAATCAGCTCGCCCAGAGTAAACGGGCCCAGAGCCGCCACGAAGCGACCCACGTTGTAGCAGAAGGATGTCCCGGTGCTGCGCAATCGTGTCGGAAACAATTCCGGGAAGTACACCGCATAGCCGCCAAAAATCGACAGCTGGAAAAAGCCCATAATCGGGACCATCCACAGAATGTCGTAGACCCCGAAAAACTTTCCGAGGTTCCAGAACACATTCATCGTCGCCAGCATGGCGCCAATGTAACAGAACGCAAACGTCGGACGCCGGCCGAATCGCTGACTGACGTGGCTGAACATGTAAATCCCGAAAAATGCTCCCATGTTCAGTACCAGTGACGTAATGCCGGACCAGCGTTTCAGAGCACTGGCAACGTCGGCGTCAGACAGCCCCTGGGCTTTGAAAACGGGCTGAAACACTTCGCGCTGCAGGTCCGGTGTAAAGAAGCCGATGCCCCACAACCCGATGACGCCGGCACTGGCCAGCAACAAGCCGATCAACGCCCGATACCGCAGCTCAGGATTGCCAAACAATTCCCCGTAGGAACCCAGTTGCTTTTCAACACCATCCGTCGCTGACACACTCTGCCAGCGTTCCGGTTCTTTCAAACGGCGTCGCACCAGCAGCGACAGCAGCGCAGGTGCCGTTCCGATCATGAACATGACTTTCCAGTCCGTCCCCACCATCCCAATCAGTGCCGCAGTGATATTCCCCACCGCAGACAAGGCCTGTAGAGCCCCCAGGGCATGCGGACGCGCCTTGCTCGGCATGACCTCAGCCACCAGCGAGACCCCCACAGCAAATTCGCCGCCAACTCCCAGCCCCGTTAAAAATCGCAGCAATGCAAAATCCCAGAAGCCTTTGGAAAACGCGCTTAAGCCCGTGAAGATCGAATACACCACAATCGTGGCCAGCATCGTCTTGACGCGCCCCCAGCGGTCACCAAGCACTCCGAAGATCAGCCCTCCCGTGGCCCAGCCAATCAGAAAGATGGAGGTCGCATAACCGCCATACTTTTTCTGCTTGTCCCCCAGCCGGGCCTTCACCCGTGACTCCACGGCCTCTTCAGAAAGCTTGTCTGCCGCCGCCTTCGCACGAATGTCGGATGTCTCCTCGTCCGTCAGCTGCACCAGCTCTTTCATCGCCAGAGGCCGCGCGAGGTTGAACAGCTGCTGGTCCATCGTGTCAAACAGCCACCCCAGTGCCGCCACGACAAAGACAAACCAATGGTACCGATTCAGCATCCGATACCACGGAACCTGACTGACCTCGGACGAATCGCTCGGAGAAAAGTGATCAGCGTGCAAGCGATCAACTCCCGTTTCTGAATGAGGAGATAAAGAAATCTGCAGGAATCCCGGAGCCCGGCGTTCCTGTCCGCACACTCTGTCAGATCCGGCCGTCCCGTTCAACCCATCGGCAGATTTCCGCAACGGAAATTGAATTCTCGCAGCAATGAAGTCTCGCCATACGGCTCAGGATACCGACGCCGTCCCTGACGGATCCCCCCGCGGCAAAACCCCGGCCCGGACAATCCCGGAGACTGCCACTGTCTCCGGCCTGCCGCCGCCACGCTCTGCAATGCCGGACTGTCCGTTCGCCCACACTCGCTCCCCTGCACCGGCAAGACCCCGGTCCTGACATGGGTCCTGAGGTCTCCTCAGGGCTGTTTACAAATTCTTTGCAACGCCTCCCTGTTCTGATCACAGATTCATGACTAGACTCTGAACACGTAGGTTCTGTGAATTCGCTCTTCCCCGTGCAGCATCTGTTCCCGCATGACACCCCCTGCCGCTTCCAAAAATACCAATCGCCAGGCTGTCCTCGGACGTCATGCGCTGAACCTTCCTAACCTCATCACCAGCACTCGGCTGGTGCTGGCCTTCGGGCTGTTCGGACTGATCGCCGCTGGAAATAACTGGGTCACCTCCGCCCTGCTGTTCATCTTTGCGGCGTCCACCGATGCACTCGACGGCTACATCGCCCGCCGAAACAAACAAATCACCGTTCTGGGACGCATCCTTGACCCCTTCGTGGACAAGGTCATCGTCTGTGGAACTTTCGTGTTCCTGCTGGAACACCAGGCCGCCCCGGATTCCGGTGTCCGCGCATGGATGGTGATCATCATCATCGGACGCGAAATGTTTGTCTCCAGTCTCCGCGGGATCCTCGAAAAAGAAGGCAAGGACTTCTCCGCAAACTTCTCCGGAAAACTCAAAATGGTCCTGCAGTGCGTGGCCGTCAGCGTCAGCCTGCTGTCCATGGCCCCCATGTTCCCCTGGGACTGGGTGCCTGTCTTCCGAGACATCACGCTGTATCTCGCCGTCGCCGTGACGCTCTGGAGCGGCGCCGTGTACGTCTCACGCGGCTTTTCACTGCTGCAGAACGATTAGTAACGCCCCCACATACGTTCAATTCGTCCCCGGGTGGCAAATCTACCGGATGAGCCGGTCTGCTCTGACCGCTATGCCAAAGACCTGCTGCGACGCAGCACCGTCCCGTACCCGCCGATTTCTCTTCCCGAATTCACAGATTCGACATCGCCATTCCGTCGTCTCGGTCTATCACTCTGGTAGTGGTGTCGACTGGATCATGGCTGGCGAGTGCTTCGCCTGCTGCAATGACCGTCTACATCTTACTCCGCACATCTCCTGCTTCGGAGAACTCCCGTGGGTGATCTTGTGATGAGAATCTCCGTCTTTGTGCAGCGCGGCTTCATTTGCCAGTGCTGTGGAACCGAAATCGACGGCGAAATGACGGGAACGCCCCGTAAATGTCAGACCTGCGATTCCGACGACAGCACCTCGGGCGAGAGTCGCCAGATTGACAACCATCGCTTCCGCCCCATGGCCGCACGTCCCTGAATCGGCACCATGGAACATCAGACCCTCGGAAAGTAGCTGCCGTTCCGTCGCGTGCCGATTTCGACAGCACGTTTCTGCTACTGGTCCGAAACGTTGTCTCCAGCAGATATCTGATTCGCGGTGCCAAACGTCGGCACCTCAGAAATGACTGACCGACAGTTTCACGTCTGACCACACAAGTTTGCTCGCACAGTCGCATCCTCAATCTGTGTTCATCCGTGGTTCTAACACCCAAAGCCCATCAGCCGCATCCTGGTTTGCGGCTCAGATGGAACTTCGCCCTCCCGCACGACAAAACCTTCCGTGTCTTTCCGTGTCTTTCCGTGGTTCCCAACCCAAACGCAACAACGCGCCCTTCAAAACGCAACCGGCCGCTAACGCGTCGCCGCTCACAAAGACACCCGCCAGAGGATCATCCAACCAAATCCATCTGTGTCGATCCGTGTCCATCTGTGGTTCCAACCCCAAAGCCCAGCAGTCGCACCCAGGTTTGCGGCTCAGATGGAACTTCGCCCTCCCAACCGAGGACAAATCCATCTATGTTGATCTGTGTTCATCCGTGGTTCTAAAACCCAAAGCCCAGCAGCCGCAGCCAGGTTTGCGGCTCAGATGGAACTTCGCCCTCCCCCCACGACAAAGTCCATCTGTGTTGATCCGTGTCCATCGGTGGTTCTAAACCCAAAGCCCAGCAGCCGCAGCAGACTCGGTGCGATCCCACGGCTGGATTTCACTCACAAGACGTCGACCGGCATTTCTGCTAGAGTCAGATCCGGCGATCTGCAACCAGACACAGTGAAAAAGACCAATTCCTGCCGCCTGATCTGCAGCATAAGGGATCGTGTGGACGTCCGCAGGCGGTGTTCCGTGTCGCCCGCTCAACGGACAGATTGTCAACCGCACATCCGCCGTGCTGCCTTGGGCGTCCGGAAGTTCCGCAGGAGCTCCCGATGGTGAAACTTGGATATGTCAGCGACGAACGCTACGTGGCCTTGCCCGACGTATTGCTGGAGTTCCTGAACGAACAGGGGGATTCGTGGGAAACCCGATCCCGAGCCAGCGGCGCCGTGCATCTCGATCTGCCGGACGGGCGTTACCGAGTCATTCTGCAGAAGGCGGGGTTCGGTGCAAAGATCTCACACATCACCCTGCCGCTGACCGAACCCCATCATTTTCGCCTGCTCAGCGATAGTCTGCTGGGTTACGCGTGGCCCAAATGGGTCCGCAGTGGTGATGAATCAGAATTTCGCGTGCACTCTGTGGAACAGTATCGCCTGGAACTCTGGCGCTATGGCTGGCAACCCGAACGGGTGCGACTGCTGGGCTGGCACGATGAACACGGTCCGCGTGCCACAATGCAGGTCACACCGGATGGGGATTACACGCAGACTGGATGTGAATGGAATAAAGTGGGGTACGTCTCCCCGACACACAAACAATTTGTTACTGCCCCGGAACGAAGTGGCCTGTATTACTTCCGTGCAGAAACTCCTTCGGGCAAACGGTTTTCTTTCCCATGGATCGTCGCGCCGCGTGAGCCCGTGGCGCAGGTGGCCGTGCTTGCGTCAAATCTGACCTGGAACGCGTACAACGCCTTTGGTGGCCGCAGCAATTACATTCATGCCGATCGGCTGCCCCGCACACCCACCGTCAATTCCCGCTTCGAATTGCCTCGCTACATCGACGCCGAACATGGCACCTGGGGCTACTCCGCCTACGCGCCCCTGTCATTCGAACGTCCCGAACCTTTCTGCCAGATTGATTTCGACGAACAGATCACGGATCCCATCGAAGGTCGTCAGGCCTGCCACCTCGCCCCCGCCGAATGGCGTCTGCTGGGCTGGATGGAACGTGAACAGTTCGCCTGTGACTACTACGCCGAAACACAACTGCACGACGGTACGCTTGACCTGTCCCGGTATCGACTGCTGATCATCGCTGTGCATCCCGAATACTGGACACGAACCATGTACGATCGCGTCAAACGCTGGGTGTTTGAGGAAGGGGGGCGTCTGATGTACCTCGGCGGCAACGGCCTGAACTGCGAAGTGGAACTGCACGGCAATTCCGCCATGACCGTACACAATGGTCAGATTGATTCGCTCTGGAGTTCCGGGATGGGCGGCCGGGACAGCCGCTTCGCCATGCGCCACGAATCCGAAGCCAGCCTGCTGGGCGTCGTCTTCACACCCTCCGGCGCCATGACTGGAGCTCCCTACCAGACGCTGCGTCCGGACCACTGGGTTTTTGCAGACACCGGGCTGACTCAGGGCGAACTTTTCGGGCAGGCCAGTCTGCACCGACGCTGCCCCGGCGGTGCCTCGGGACACGAAACCGACAAACGATCCCCCAGCTCGCCTGCCAACACGATTGTTCTGGCCCGCGGTCTGAATCCGGACGACGGCGGTGCCGAAATGGTGCTCTTCGAAACACCCTCCGGCGGTCAGGTGTTCTCGGTCGGATCCATCAACTACGTCGCCTCCCTGCCTGTTGACCCCGTCATCTCGACCATCACCGCCAACGTCCTCCGTCGCTTCCTTGAATAACCCCAGCGCCGCCACCCGCAGAGAGTCGCGTTTCGCTCCGCCGAAACGAACACACCGCCTTTTCACGCCCCACGCCCGACCATCAAATACCCTTGCTCCGTCCACCTGAAAACGCCCCTGAACTCCCATATTGCCACAGCTCGTTGCCACGGTCTAGCAATCCAGATCTGACGTCACAATTTCCGATATCCACGGCGTGACGGCAGATATCCGGGATCGGTGTTCCTCGCAGGCTGTTCTCAGATCGGCCGCGCCCTGCGGTCTCAAACACGAGCGCAATGCACACCAGTGCGACTTTTTTGAAACGTTGTGAATTGCCGAGTCATTGACGGCGCACACGGTTATTCAAAAAATCGACAGCACATCGCGGTCAACTTCGGAGCCATGCTCAGTCCGCGAAGAAGTGCAGTCGTATTCACTTCTCAGCCAGCACAGTGATTCGAAAGGGCTTATTGAGTTTGTTGCAGCGTGTATTCCGGACCCAGTCAGTTTTCCGTAGTGAAAAACTCGTTTACCAGGGGGACTTACCATGAGAACTACACTTGTTGCGATTCTGATCACCGCTTGCATGCATGGGCTTGAGCAGACTCAGGCGGGCATCATCACTCTGGATTACAAGACACCTGGAGATGGACTGATCACTCGGGATGAGGAATCAGGGCTTGAATGGCTCGACATCACAGAAACTCGGGCTTCCTACAACGATCTCACGGCCGGGATGGTACCCGGCGGTGCATTTCAGGGCTGGCGTCACGCCTCAATCTCCGAATTTGAATCCCTGATGATCAAATTCGGATACACAACACTCTCCAGCATGCTCGACAACGGGGCCGCCGTACTGAAAACCTACTCTTTTCTCGGCAGCGTCGCTGGAAACGTCAGTCACATTGCCTTCGGCCCTGCGAATGTGTTTGACTACTGGGGCAATCAGGCCCAGCGACATGTCCGTTTGAACTACGACGGTCCGACACCTAGTCGAGCACTGGCAGTGTCAGAATACGACATGGTGAGCGTTGGTTACAGTATCTTTCGATCCGAAGGAACTGTCGGTCACGCCCTCGTCCGTCCCTCGGGTTACTCTTCCGTTCCGGAACCTGGCGTATGGCTGCTCTGCACCATCAGTACCGCAGCCATCTGCATTCTGCATCGCCGCAAACGTATCGGGGCGTCACAAGCAGTGCAGCCACATTAGAAGCTTCGTCAAGCCGAAAACGGCGGGATGACCGCTGGCTCATCCCGCCGTTCTTCCTTGAGTCTCTTCCGCGGAGAATCATCAGCGGCGACATTCAACTTGATGCAGCATTCCACCATC
>CAIYBH010000193.1 GCA_903924405.1 uncultured Planctomycetaceae bacterium
GGGAGGGCGAGGTTCCGCCCGAGCCGATTGAGGCTTGATCGGGAGGGCGAGGTTCTACCCGAGCCGATTGAGGCTTGAACGGGAGGGCGAGGTTCCACCCGAGCCGATTGAGGTTTGAACGGGAGGGCGATGTTCCACCCGAGCCGCGTGAGGTTTGCGGCCGGGCAGGTGCCACGCCCCGGGATGGCGAAACGGCGGCAAACTGAGAGTTCCGGGGCGTTTTCGCTTGGTGATGCAAAAGGATTTGAGTCTCGAGTTCGGCAGTGAAAATGCTGGACGTTCGTTTCGACGGAGCGAAACGCGACTATCTGCGGGCTTAACACCGTTTCACCATCCCAGCCGCGCCCTCCCGCACTTGTTAGTGGCCGGCGTTCCATCTGCCCCGACTTTGCGTTACGACCGGTCCGTCTTCCACCACTCTTTCCTGCGTTCGGCGGGTTCCGGATGCCATCTTCCCAAAGCTGCAGGTAAGGTAAGGCAAGCGAATATGACCGGTTTGCAACTCCCGGACTGGGTACCTGACTGAAACCTGCGACAGCCTCGGAAACAACACGTATGTCAACAACGCCATCAACCGCCCCGTCCACCGGACTGACCCGGGCGCACGTGATGCCACTGGCCGTGTTTATGGGATTCCTGCTGCTCAGGGATGCACTGGGATTTTTCGGGCTGGTCAATTCCAGCGAATCCGCCCCGTGGTGGCAGCGGCAACCGGAATTGTGGCTTTATCCACTGCAAACCCTCGTGACGCTCGCTGTGCTGGCGTCCTGCCGAAAGCACTGGGATTTCCGGCCGCTGCAGGGAACCGGACTTGCTGTGCTGCTGGGAATTCTCGGAATCGCGATCTGGATCGCACCCGGATTTCTGGCTCGCTCCTTTGAGCTCAGGATCCCAATCCTGTCCTATTTCGGTGTGAAGTCACGGACGAATGGATTTGATCCCGGATTGTTGCTGGATTCCGGCAGTGGGCTCTACTGGGCGGTCATAGCACTGCGTTTTTTAAGACTGGTCGTGGTGGTGCCGCTGGCTGAGGAACTGTTCTGGCGCGGATTTCTGATGCGTTATCTGGTGAATCCCGATGGGGATTTCTGGAGCGTTCGTTTCGGAACGTTTCACTGGAAAAGTTTTGCCATTGTGACCGGATTGTTCATCGCGATTCATTCGTCCGCAGATTATTTCGGAGCCGCCGTTTTTGGTTCCCTGATGTATCTGCTGGCAGTCCGCACCAAAAGCCTGTTTGCCTGTGTCCTGATGCATGCCGTCGCCAATCTGCTGCTGGGGCTCTATGTTCTCAGCACCGGACAGTGGGGCTACTGGTAGATGGCTGCCAGCGTGCTACTTGAGGGCGCGGCCGCAGCCAAACGGTGTTCAGCTGGACTATTGTCGCGTTTCGCTCCGTCGAAACGTACGTCCAGCGTTCTCAGCCGCACCGGCGAGCGGGGGCAGCCCTCCGAGATGCTTGTCTCGCCTTGATTGTGGTGAGCTTCAGAGGAGTTCTGCTCGGTGGGCTGACACCGCACCGCTCGCCATTTTGGGGGACGCCTCGCTGCCATCAGGCAAAAAACGCCCCTGTTGCCTTGGCCATCAAGAGGGCGGGGCACAGCTGCGGCTTTTGAACAGCACTCGTTATTCCGGCGGCCCGCCGGCAAGCACGGAGGGGTCCACTGCCGTGGCATACTTTTCGAAGTTTGTGCGAAAACGCTGCGCCAGCTTCTTCGATGCCGCCTCAAACGCAGAAGTATCCCGCCACGATAATCGAGGCTGCAGCATCTCCTGCGGTACACCACTGCACGCAGTCACCACGTCCAGGCCCATAATTGGATCGCGAACAACCGGTGCAGTCTGTAGTTCTCCCGAGTGGATGCCGTCAATGATGGCTCGGGTGAACCGCAGCGGCATGCGGCTTCCGGTCCCATAGGATCCGCCACACCAGCCAGTGTTCACCAGCCAGACTCTGGCCTGGAACTTACGCACCTTTTCCGCCAGCAACCGCGCGTAAACTGCCGGGTGCCAGACAAGGAATGGTCCACCAAAGCAGGGCGAAAATGTCGCCTCCGGTTCGGTGACGCCCATCTCTGTCCCCGCGACCTTGGCTGTGTAGCCACTGATGAAATAGTACATCGCCTGTTCCGGCGTCAGCCTCGCGACCGGTGGCAGCACACCAAAGGCATCGCACGTCAGAAAGATCACGTCCGTCGGGTGACCTGCCACGCACGGAATCCGCGCGTTCCGCATGTGCTCAATCGGATAGGCGCCGCGCGTGTTCTGCGTGATGGAGGTGTCGTTAAAGTCCACGTGATGGTGGGCTTTGTCGTAGACGACATTCTCCAGAACGGCACCGAAACGCAGCGCTTCAAAGATCTCTGGTTCAGATTCCCGAGTCAGGTACACGGCCTTTGCGTAACAACCGCCTTCGATGTTGAAGATACCCGTGTCCGACCAGCCATGCTCATCATCCCCGATCAGGTATCGCCGAGGATCTGCGGACAATGTCGTTTTGCCGGTCCCGGACAACCCAAACAGTACCGAGGCTTTTCCGGTCTCACGGTCACACGTCGCAGAGCAGTGCATCGACAGAATGCCACGCTCCGGCAACAGATAATTCATGAAGGTAAACACGGCCTTCTTCATCTCGCCCGCGTATTCAGTCCCGAGCAGCACCACTTCTCGCCGCTCAATGCTCAGGTCCACGCTGGTCCGCGATGTCATCCCGGTCGTGTAACGATTGGCCGGGAAGGCCCCCGCATTGTAAATCACAAAATCCGGTTCTCCGAACTGCTCCAGTTCGTGATCCGTCGGGCGAATCAGCATGTTGTGCATGAACAGAGCATGGTACGGCCGCGCACAGATCACACGGACTTTCAATCGCTGAGTCGCATCCCAACCCGCAAAGGCGTCCACACAGTACACACGCGTCTGAGTGTTGAGGTAGTCGATCGCGCGCTCACGATTGATCGAAAATGAGGACTCATCCAGAGGGAAGTTCACCGGTCCCCACCACACTTTGGATTCTGAATCCGGATGACGCACCACCCGTTTGTCCTTAGGCGATCGCCCCGTTTTCTCGCCCGAATACGCGATCAGGCAGCCCGTGTCGGAAATGCTGGTGCCGGTCTCATGGCGAATCGCTTCCTCGTACAGACCTCCGGGCGAAAGATTCCGCAGTACGTTTTTGACGGTGATCCCGTGCTGACGCAGCGTAAACGGATTCTCCATCGCACACATCCTGAACAAAAACGTATAAAGACTTAAAACGCAGACCAGCGCCGGGGAAACGGCTGCAGTTGTAGCACTGGCTACCATCCGTCAGCGGGAGTCCATCCACGCCACCACATGTCGCTGCCCGCGTCACATCCGGTATGAAAACACCACCGCAAAGAATTGTATCCGCAAGTCAGATGCCGGATTTGCAGAAACCGATCCGTTTTCAACACCGGGAACACGATCCTTCCAGCGTCCGTTTTGCTGCTGCGTCCACTTGCAGCCGAACACTCGTCCTTGATGCCGCAGGATTGCCGAATTCGCCGGATTTCTGCATGAAAATGCAGAGACTCGATGCTAGTCGATGTACACAAACTCATTCGTGTTCAGCAGGGATCGACAGAGCTCTGTGGTGGCGTGACTCGGGGCGTCCGCCGTTCCGTCGCCCGCCTTCTGACTGGCTTGCTCAAGGAGTGCGCAACACAGCCGAAGCTCCTCCGCATCCGGAACCCGCTGAAACACCAGTCGAAAGGCCTCCTTGACCAGTCGCTCATCAGTCGTGTTGGGCTGCTGCGCGTTGCCGTCGTCCTTTGTCACAGGCTCCGAATCAGTTTCAGATCCCCACTTTTCAGCACTTGTTGAAATTCTCGCAGCCAGGGCACGGGAGTACCGCACCGTTTCCGGACTGTTCAGCAGCATGATTGACTGCGGTGCCACCACCGTCTCGTCGCGGCGTGCACAGGATGTGGTCGAATCTGGAAGGTCAAAGACCTGCAGAAACGGAATCGGCAGACAGCGTTTTCGAATCAGAAACAAACTTCGAACGTCCGTAGCCTCGACCGCTTCGGCATACCAACCCTGCTGACGCCCTTCGTCCTTGCCTTCCTCCGCTTCCAGTATCGCGGGTTGCGCCTGACGCAGCTCCGCAGCAACCGGTGGCCATCGCGGTGGTCCAGCTGCATCCGATCGCAATAATCCTGAAACCTGAAGCAGGCAGTCTCGCAGTGACTCCGCGTCCAGCCTACGCACATTCTGACGCCAGAACACGCGGTTTTCCGGATCCAAATGGCCGTCATCCGCTCCGCCCGCACTGGAGCTCTGTCGATACGCCCGAGAGGTCACAATGAGGCGGTGCATTTCTTTCACGGACCAGTTTCGGCGCGGCAATTCCATGGCCAGCCAGTCCAGTAGACGCTGATGCACAGGCCTGGCCCCCGTATGGCCCAGGTCATTCGCCGTCGCCACCAGCCCCACACCAAAATGTTGCTGCCACAGGCGATTGACGAACACTCGCGCTGTCCACGGATTGCTCTCAGACACAATCCAGTTCGCCAGCGCCAGTCGACGTCCACTTGTTCCCGCATGAATGCCGGGAATCTTCGCCGGATGCGGGTCAAACAGCGACGGAAAGCCGGGTTCGACAACCGCTCCGGGCGACGCATGGTCACCCTGCAGCAGAATCGCCATCGCCGGAATCCCTTCGTCTCGATCCTGAACCCCCATCACCAGCTCCGGTGCTCGTCGGCGTCCCTCGAGTGCGGCTATGGCCTGAGTCGCAGCTTCGTCAGACGCGTCGCCCGCCTGTGCCTTGAGCCGCGCGATCTCTTCATCAATCGGACGATTCTCCTGCTCCAGAGTCGTCAGTTCAGACTGCGTGGAAATCACAACATCATCACGAGGTGTTGTCGCGGCAAAAAAAGCTCGCAGGCGATAATGATCCGCCTGCGTGAAGGGATCGTACTTATGATCATGACACTGGCAGCAGGACATGGTCAGTCCCAGAAACGCCGCAGCAGTCGTATTCGTCAGGTCCGCCTGAACCTCAGCCTGCAGCCGTGATTCTTCCTGAAAAATTGCCGCTGTACTGTCCCATTGCCCCAGTCGCAGAAAACCCGTGGCCGTCAGCATGTCCGATTCCGCTGCCGTCTGCGGCGTTCCCCGCACTAACTCGTCCCCCGCCAACTGCTCCCGCACAAACTGATCATACGGCTTGTCCTCGTTAAAGGCCCGAATCACGTAGTCGCGATACTTCCACATCAGTGGCCGAAACTCATCTCGCTCATAACCGTTGGTATCCGCATACCGCACCACGTCCAGCCAGAGTCGCGCTTGACGCTGGCCATACTCGGGGGATGCCAACAGCCGATCCACCACGCGCTCCCACGCACCCGGATCTGTATCCCGGCAGAATGCGTCCACCTCGTCCGGTGTCGGCAGCAACCCCGTCAGGTCCACTGTGACCCGCCGGATCAGAGTCCTGCGATCCGCCTCCACCGAGAGTCCCAGCCCCTGCAGCGCCAATTCCTCTGCGAGAATTGCGTCGATCGGATGGTCCCCGGGACTAGTCGACAACGTTGGCTCAGCAGGCGACACCTCCGGGGCTCGCAGGGACCACAGTTGCAATCGCTCGCTGCCAAAAACCAGCCGAATCGGGTTCCGCGGATCCGTAAAGGCATCGCCCACATCCGCCGCGATCATAACTCCGGACCCGTCCGGCAACTGTTCCGGCCCCCACGCAGCTCCCGCATTCACCCAGTCCCGCAGAATCTTCTGTTCCCGCGCGGTGAGTGGCTGTTTGGGGGGCATCTGCAGTTCACTGTCGTCCCCGGAAATCGCCCGCAGAAAAATCTCTGCGACACGCTCCGCCGAAGATTCCGGTGCCGCACGATCTCCACCCCGCTGCATCGCAGCCGAAGAATCCAGACGCAGCCCGCCCTCCTGCTGTTCACTTCCATGACATGTCACGCACCGCGTCTGCAGAATTCGACGCGCAGCAAGCTGCAGCTCGTCCACGGCATCTTCACCGCACACACCGCCCGCTGAACATAAAACTGTCAGACACAGCACCGGCAGCCAAATCGCCAGCCGCAGCCTTCGCAGTCCTTCCCGGCTCTTCATGACGTCACTCTCCGGTTGCGATTCACGTCCGACGAACATGGTCTCTAACGGACTTCGGTCAGGACATCATGCCGCCGTTCTCTGTGCTCCACAGGCATCTCGCAGCTTGAACACCGGTCCGCATGCCGAAGTGTGCCCGCAGGTTACGCTGCAGGCACGCGTCGGGCTATCCGACTTCACGTTGCAAAAAATGTGGCCTCTGCCGTTCCACGCAGCAATCGCTGACGATCGTCGGTCGACAGAAAGTCCAGTCGGTCGCGTACCAACGCAATCGACTCGCCGTAGGAATTCGGGGTGGTCAGTTGATACGGAGAATCACTCGCCCACATCAGCCGATCCGGGCCGTAAGCGTCCAGCAGGCGACGGATCACCGGGATCAGCTCGTCATGCGGCGGTTGCTTTTTGCCGAGTGCGTAGTACGCAGAAATCTTGACCCGCACCTTCGCATACTTCGCGAGGTCACACAAGGCCTTCACGTCCGCTTCACGGAATTCCCCCGTCATACCGATCCGCGCAAAGTGGTCGATTACCACCGGCGTCGATGCATAACGAGCGCACCAGCGACCCACCGCCACTATCTCCTCCGGGTTGATCAGGCAGCACATGTTCTGTCCCGTCTCGGCACCCGTCTTCCACATCAATTCCATCCCCGGGCCCGTCAGCCAGTCACGGCGGTCTTCTCTTGGGCCGATGCGGAATCCGGTAACTCCGGTCTTCTGCATGGATTTCATCAGCACGTCCACATGCGGCTGAGTATCATCGATCTGGCCGACAATGCGAAACGTGTCCGGACGCTTCTTCCACGCATCCACCAGGTAGGAATTGTCGAACCCGTGATAGGGATGATGCTGGATCAGCACCACTCGCCCAACACCATGGGCTCCCGCAACCTCCAGTAATTCGTCATCGGTGAAGCTGGCCGGTTTCAGAACGTCGACCTTCTGCCCATTCCGCAATGGGTACCGCGCAAGATCCGTGGTCCAGATGTGGGAATGCGCGTCAATCCAGGGCTTGGCTTCGTCACGGGCGGCAGATACCGACTGGACACCCAAACCCGCAGCCAGCACTCCCGCCGACGCCATCAACGAACGCCGACTCAGTCTCAGACTCTCAGTCATTGCCGAACCTTTCTACCGGATTTTCTGAACCCGCACACCCGCCGCCGCATCCGTTAACCCCCGGCACCACGCCGGTAAAGACACAGTCGGCTGAGCACTCTCTGCCGGTGCCCGCGTCGATGTCAGCGCGAAACAACCATGCAAGTGTCGTCTGCTGTCACCGATATCCCTCCGGCACCGCCAGCGGTCCATGCTACGAAACGTCGGGCTCCGATACCACCTCAAAGGCCCCGGCAATCTCGGCTGGTACCCGGCAGGGCTGATGATTCGAAAACAGCACAAACGCCCATTGCGTCTCCGCCCGGGCCAGTAGTTGCCCGTCAACAGCCCGCAGAATCTGATACCGCCGCGTAGATGTGACGCGTTTCATGTCCGCTACCCAGGTCCGCACCACAATTCCGTCGCCCGGTCTCGCGGGCGACAGATACTCAATATAATGCGACCGAACGACCCAGCCCTGACCAAGGGTGCGATACGCCGCAGCGGTCCAGCCCTGCGCCGCAGAATGCGCCATCGCGGCGTCCTGCAGCCATCTCACGTACACCACGTTGTTTACGTGACCGACACCGTCCACGTCAGCGGGCTCGACATTCAGAGTCCATTCAAAGATCGACGCCATGGTTCCCGCCACTCCCCGACTTCGTCAACCCTGCCGGCTTCCGTTCACCGGGTGTTTAGCCAGCAGCCACCCGGACCGCCGCGGACCAAGCTCCACGGCGACTTCAACAGTCACGCTGCCGGTGGTCCCGGAGGCTTTGCAGATTCGCGAGTCGCCTTATACCACTCCCACACAATGGGCAGCAGCGAAACAATAATGATCCCGAAAATCACATACGTGAAATTCTTCTGCACAAAGGGGAAGTTGCCAAAAAAATAACCGGCGAACAGGAAACTTCCGACCCAGCAGATTCCACCCGTGATATTGAACATCCAGAACCTTGCCGGGTCCATCCGGCCAATCCCCGCAACAAACGGAGCAAACGTGCGAATGATCGGGGCAAACCGCGCCAGAAAAATCGCCTTCCCGCCATGCTTTTCGTAGAAGGCCTGAGCTTTCAGCAGATGCTTCCGATTCAGTAACCATGAGTCTTCGCGGGAAAACACTCGTGGACCCAGCGCACGCCCCACCAGATAGTTCACCGCATCCCCGACAATCGCCGCCACCAGCAACAGCACAAACATTACCGGCAGACTCAGATTTGACTCCGGGTTGGCGACCAGCGTCCCAATCGCAAACAGCAGCGAATCCCCCGGAAGAAACGGAAGCACAATGACCCCCGTCTCGGCAAACACAATCGCGAACAAAAATCCATACAACCACACGCCCATCCACGAAGACAGGTCCGCGAGGTGATCATCCAGATTGCGAATGATGTCCAGCAACTGCATCACCTGATCCATGCGTTCTGTTCCCGCCTCTCGTTCCCGCCCCTGCAACCCCCAACACCACCAGACACACGCCTCACGATCCACTCGGCCCATAACAAGCCGCCATTCTCGTTTGCAGGGCAGGGGATTACCCTCGCAAAACCGGGACGCCACGAGTTTTCCAAGGCCCCGATAAACAGGCCGTCACTGAAATTCCCCCTGTAGCGATTGCAACGTTCAGTTGCCCTGTCGCCACGCAGCCTTCCGGCCCCTCTGCCCGCTCGCGCCACCAGCGTGGACTGCTTTGAATTTCCGTCTTCAGTCGGCATTCCCCCGCCGAGACCCCCCAAACAACAGTGGCTACCGTCAGACTGCGGTCGAACCTCATTTAAGTCCTTCCCAGCCCGATGGTAGCCACTGCGAATCCAGACTTTCGCTCAGCGTCAATCAAACACGTCTGAAGTCTGCAGACGATTCCTGCACGCTCATCAGTTCGCGGTGTAGATCGCCGGATCATCAATGATGAACGGGGTCGACCACGTGCTTCCATCATTCAGGTTGCACACGTTGAAGAAGTGAGTTGCGAAGAATTCGGCAGAAAAGTTGTATGGCGTTCCCGAGTACAAGTGGTCGGCAGGAGTCAGATTACCCACTCCCTGCTTGCCATAGTAATGCACTCGGCCGTCGCCGGTGACCGACATGCCCAGCGTCCACCAACCCGGTGTCAGTCTCAGGCTCTTCATCTCGTGCCCGAGGTTGTTGCCCCGAATAATCAGATAGGCGTCGTCCTGCTTGAAGCGACCATCGTGAGCACTGTGGAACTCGATAAAGAATCCCGGCCAGTAGTCTTCCTGCTTGCGAACGGTCTTGCTGAACAGGAACACTTTCTCCTTCTCGGAAATCGTGGTCTTCAGGTCGATGCGATATCCGAAGTGTGACCCCGATCGGTCTTCCCACTGATCAAAGGGCGGCAGGTAGACTCGCGCCATGCAGTTAGGATTTCTGGAGGTACTGATAATCCCGACACGTGACGAACAAGCCATAATCAGGTCGTCTTGCTCCATCTGCATGGAGTTCATTCCGGGGACGCCTGAGTTCAGCGTCTGAACCTTCAGCGCCCCCTGGCTTCCCGGCAGTCCGCCCGGAGGCGTCGTCACACGCACGATGTGGTCAGGCATGCCTCGCTTCGGGCTCTCAAACCAACGCTTATTTGAAGACACACCGGTGGGAGAACGCACCTGCTCATCCTGCTCCCGACTGGCTTTCGCGCCGTTGGGAATCCACTTCCAATTCTCGTCCTCGAAGTCGTCGCCGACCTGATTCAGCTTCATCCCGGTGCCCGGTACCACCTGGGCTTCAGACACACCCGGCAGATTCGAAATTGCCAGCAGGAAGCAGACCGCATGCATCAGATGAATTGTGACCGACCTCATGTCCTGAACGCTCCTCTTCGCATGTCTGGCTGGTACTGTATGTTGAGCGTCGCTGTCCGGGCTTCCCCATTCACGACGCTGGCTTGTTTCTCGGCAACATCCCACCGGCAGTTCATGCCGATCGTGTCTATGTGACGCTCTTGGGTGAGCTCTGTACAGAGACACAAGCACTCTCGGTTCCAGCGTTGCGCAAAGCGAACGCTATGGTAGAGACTGCCTTGTGGTGTTATCGGCAACCATGCAGAACGCCGTGAAGGCAATTCCGCCAACCAGCCTCTGCGGGGCTTCGCAGGCTGAGCAGTTCAACCCATGCGACTATGGATCCCGCTGTGGCGGTTGGGGTGTGAGGTTCCGCCCGTGCCGAAAAACTCTCTCCGGACCATGGTGTCGCCGGATTATGCGGTTCGTTTTCGGTTCGGCAGAAGCGATAGTCATCCCCGTCACGCCTCGTCGCACCTGATGTGAGACGCACTCGCATGGGAATGTCCCGCGTTGTGCCGATTCCGCATTGGCATCCCAACTGGGTGACTCTACCGATTGGGCCGAACATATCGAACACCCCGCTTTTTCCCCGTGTTTTCGGTGGTCCTGGCAGACTCAGGAAAATTGTGAGCGGTTTGGTTGCCGAAACTTCTCTCGCCGGTTAAACTACCGGGACAACGCCCGCGCAAGTGGCGAAATTGGCAGACGCGCTAGCTTCAGGAGCTAGTGGGAGTTAAATCCCATGCAGGTTCAAGTCCTGTCTTGCGCAGTTGACCTACTGGTCAGCATTACACTAAAGGCACCCGGTTAAGCTGGGTGCCTTTTTGTTTGCGCACTTGGGACGTCGCCTGAATCGCCCCGACGACTACCGGTCCGAAAATTCTCGCACGCCCGCCAGCACCCTGTGTACGGTCGTCATCCAGCACAGCCCGGAAAATATCCACGCCAACTCGTTGAAGTGCCCGGGAAACACACAGAACAGCACGAAAAACACAA
>CAIYBH010000194.1 GCA_903924405.1 uncultured Planctomycetaceae bacterium
ATCCCTTTTCGACACCGGATCCCGACCACAAAGGTGTGTTCGCCGTACGCAGCGATTCACCACATGAAACACCTGAATTTCTTCGGCGGCAAGGATCTCTCGTCGGTTAACGCGTGGCATCGTGGCAGTCTCCGGAAATTGAGTTGGAGGCATGCTATCGACACAAAATTCGGATGTCAAGGTGCATGGCACCTGTGGGGGCTGATCGGTTGCAATTGCTGAGGTGTTAGGGGATAATGACAGAAGGTCAGGTTGTGAACTTTTGCTGCAGAATTGTGTGTCGATGCCTCGTTCCGCGCTGGATCGTGAAGAGTATGTTGAGCAGGAGTATTTCTTTCGCGTGTATCGCGAGAGATTGCTGGAGGGAGTGCCATCTCAGGAGATACTGCAGACCATTCACGAGGAGTTACTCGCGACGACTCGATTGCCGATGGCGATCGACTTCATGCGTGCGGAGATCATGCACAACGGGCGAATCAGTGAGGCGATGCGGCGATTGTCGCATTACTTCACGGCTTTTCAGGCCTTTGTGATGCAGCAGGCGGAGGATGACGAGTCGCGATTTGAGCAGCGTGTGGCGTTGCGGATTCTGGAGCAGGAGTCTCGGTATCGCATTTCTGAGCCGCGTATGGCGGGAATGTTTATTTACCAGCTGGAGTGCATTGCGCGGCACCGCCTTGGTTATGCGGAGGGTTTGCGCGCGATGGCTGAGGATCCGGTCTATTCGGAGGCGTGGAGTCAGTGGATTCGGCGATTGGGGGCGAATCTCGGGACACGTGAACTATCAGAGTTGATTTTTCAGGTGTCTGAGCATTTTTACACACGACGGTCCGCCGGGCGGGGAAGGGGCGGAGAGGAGGGGGAGGAAAAAGGGCTGGTGCTGTTCGGTGAGCAGGAGGGGCGGATCGCGCGGGCAAACATCAGCCGTGATCCTCTCTATCTGTTTGCCGCGTTACAGCGTCATCTGGGTTATCCCTCAGTGCCTCAGGGTATTTCCTCCGACGCGACGGAGAAGCTGCCAGGGTTTCTCGAGGCGAGGCTGCAGAAGATCGAGCAGAAGATGAAGATTCTGGAGCAGGAGACGAAGGGTGGGCTGGATCTGAGTCGGTTCTACAGGGCGGGTGAGGGGGTTGCCGCGGGTGACAGCGCCCAGTAGAGATGTGGTGCGACACCGCGACTTGGCGAAGTGGTTGTCTGCCGAGTGATTCAGATGCGGGCAAGAACAGTTTTCGGCTTGCCTGAGTACAACTGGTGCTGGTCGAGGAATGCTTCGACGGCTTTCGGTGTCAGAAATCGAAGGCTTTTGCCTGCAAGAGCCCGGGCTCTGATTTCTGATGCTGAGATATCCACACCCGGCATCTGCACCGTCTGAACGTGCTGCGCAATTTCCGGTCCGACCCACGTTGTGATCTGTTCCCGGGAAGGATGCGGCTGGCCGGGACGGTTGCAGACAGCGATCGTGGCCAGTCCGGCAATTTCAGTGGGTTCCTTCCAGGAGAGGAAATCTTTCAGCGAATCTGCTCCCATCAGCAGGTACAAGCTGGCTTCAGGTTGCTCTTTGCGAATTTCTCGAAGCGTGTCGACGGTGAACGAGGGGCCTGTTCGGCGAAGTTCGCGTCGGTCCACAGAGAACTCGCGGCAACCGGCGATGGCCAGCTGGATCATATCGGCCCGTGCGTGCCCATCGACGGCTGGTCGATCGGTTTTATGGGGCGAGACCGCGGCTGGCAGGAAGCGGACATGATCCAGATGCAGCGTCTCGCGACACGATTCCGCCATGAGCAGATGTCCGTAGTGCACAGGATCAAAGGTTCCTCCCAGCAGTCCGAGTCGCATCCGATTGGTTCTCCTGTTGTTCTTCTGAAGCCATAAGCCAGATTGTCGACCGCAACGGCAGGCAGATCAGAGCTGCGGCGAATTCTGCGATGACCGGATTGTCGCCCGAGACAATTTTGAGGGCAACCCCGTGTTGAGAGCAACCTCGTTAACGTGCGGTGGTGAGAATGTTGCGAAAACGGGGTTCGTCCGGACCTGCGCGTTTGGTTCACACAATTCCGCTTGATAGACGCATTCCGTGTCATGAGGGGGGATGCCCGTTCGGGGACTGGAGCAACGGGGCGACGAGGATCGCGACGGGCATGGAAGAAAGCGTCCGCCCGAACCGAACCGAACCGAACGGAATATGACTCGAAGCGGGGCTCAGTTATGTCTGCAGCATCTGAAAGAGCGGACAGCGTCGGGCGCGACATCTCAGTACCCGCGTGAACCGATCGAATCGAAACCGGGTGAACATCGCGAGCTGGGCGGTCGCGGGTTGCTGGCACCAAAGATCGAAACCTGCCAAATCTGCCGAATTCATGGCAGCGGAAGTGAGTAAGCGTGCCGGTCAGCATAACTCGGTGCACTTCCTGCCGAAGGAGTTGCAGGGCGAGCCGTGAGCAGATCGTGGAATGCGTGTAAACATGCGAATTGCGTTGACCATCACAACCCGCCGCGTTTATTGTCACTCCTGAAATGCTCTTACTGCGACGACATCGCGGAAAAGATCAGCCGGGTTCACAGACGCCATCCCCGTTCTGCGATCCTGAAAATGTCTCTGGTTTCCTGCTGCAGTGTTTCCAATCAGGCTGCAGTGGGGGTCGTTCCCGGCGACAGATGGCTGTTCCTCTGCGATTTATCCGGTTGGGTCTGTCTGGTGCTCTGGAACCCGTGTGCTGACTGCAGGCGGGTTTTGAGCGTCGTGCAGGGCTTTGTACCGGATTGGAAGAGACGAGGCGCAGAGACTTCCAGCCAGAAGTTCAGTGCCGACGCTCTGCTGAATGCCGCAGTAAGAGGACTGAAGAACGGAGTGCCCGGCCACTCTCGTTCGCGGTCTGAATCGCCCATCACTTCTGAAACCTGCCGGATGATTTGGCGACCCGTTGCTGACCTCAGTGACGGGCGCGTCGAATTCCTGTCTGCCATCATCAGCCTCAGCGCTGTCTCCCACCGTTCCTGCAGATTCCTGAGTCGCCTTTCCGCAGTCAAACCGGCTTGCAAAACCACGGGTCCATGTGCGTTTTGCGGTGTTGGAGTCTGCTGCACAAAGGGCGGAGTACCAACTATGGTTAACAGTCGACCTCACCAGAATTCCCCTGCGGAAAGTGTGTGTACCCGCAGGTCCTCGGGAATCAATCGCGCCAGAGTGGCCGCTGTGATCTGCCTGATGGCCGCCTTTGGATTGTGTGGGTGCATGTCCGGGTTGATGAGCATGCCTGGTGCTGCCATGCTGGCGGAGCGTCCATCGAAATCAGCAGAAAAGAAGCCTGACCCGAAAAAAGACGCCAAATCCAATCGTCGGAAGAAAGAAGAGGACAACGACTTCGGGAACCGTCTGGATGCACCGATGCTGTCGGATTACGTCAGCGTTCAGGGCAACAGTCTGGTGGTTTTGAAAGGAGTCGGGTTGGTCACGGGGCTGAAGGGAACCGGAGGAGATCCTTCGCCGTCCGGCCTGCGCACTCAGTTACAGACAGAAATGGCACGACGCGGAGTAAAGAATGCCAATCAGATTCTCGCCTCGCGGGATACAGCGCTGGTGGTGGTGATTGCCTATCTGCCGGCGATGGTCCGGAAGGATCAGCGATTTGACGTGCGCGTGGTTCTGCCCCCGAACAGCAATGCGAAAAGTCTGAAAGGCGGCTGGCTGCTGGAAACACGTTTGTTTGAAGAGCACACCGTTGATGAGAAGACGTCGCTGCGTCCTCAGGAGTATGCAGTGGCTGGTGGCGCGATTCTGACGACACTGGGTTTGAAGGAAACGGGAAGCGAGCGTACGGCCGAAGCCATGGCCGGGACCATTCCCGGCGGTGCGATTTCGAAGGTTGATCGTGACCTGACCATTATGCTGAACAGCGACAAGCGGAGCGCACGTAACAGTGATCGCGTCGCTCAGGCGGTCTCAGAGCGATTCCACAGATATAACAAATATGGTCAGCGAATTCCCTGTGCCGTGGCTAAGACAGATGCGTTGATTGAACTGAAGACTCATGCTCAGTACGTCAATAATTTCCCGCGTTATCAGCAGGTCATCCGGAATCTGGCCCTGAACGAGTCAGAGGTCAATCGTCGGATGCGGATCGAAATGCTGGCGCGGGACATCATGGAACCGGAAAAGAGTCAGGTGGCAGCGCTGCAGCTGGAAGCGATTGGAGAGGATTCGATTCCGTTCCTGAAGGATGCGCTGGAATCTGAGCACTTCGAGGTACGTTTTCAGGCCGCACAGTCTCTGGCGTATCTGGGTGACGCATCCGGAGTTGCTGTGCTGCACGAGGCGGCGAAGGACCAGCCGGCGTTTCGTATTTTCGCGATGGTGGCACTCTCGGTGATTCGGGAGGACGCGGATGCCGTGGTGGCCCTGCGGGATCTGATGAATTCGGATTCACTGGAAACTCGCTATGGGGCACTGCGAGCCCTGAAGGAACTGGATCCACAGGATCCGGCACTGAATGCCGTCTCCTTCCGTGATCGCTTTGTGATGAACGTTATTGACAGCACGGGTGAGCCGATGGTGCACGTGGCGCGTCGACGAACACCGGAAATTGTGATCTTCGGTGCAGAACAGTCCTTCCGACTGCCGCTGGTGCTGAATGCCGGCAGTAATCTGCGAATTATTGGTGAGCGTGGCAGCACCGATGTGGAAATTACCCGCTACGAACTGGACAGCGAACCGGAAAGACATCGGGTACCCAATCGTCTGGCCGACATTATCCAGACGTGCGGAGAACTGGGCGCCGCGTATCCGGACGTGGTGCAGATGCTGGTCGAAGCCGACCGTCAGCGAAACTTCATGGGCGAATTCGGAATCGACCGCCTGCCTCAGGCTGGGCGCATGTATGTTCGCGGAGCTGAAGATGAGTCGGAAGCTGGCGAAAACGGGCGACGCATCGGAAGCTCGCGCATGCTGCCACAGCTGTTCGACGAACTGGAAGAAGCGGAAATTCAGCAGAACGAGTCGGCTGAGAAGTTGATGGACCTTGACTTCACAAAGGTTGCTGAAGCAGAGGCGCGCAAGTCCGGCAAGCCGCGACAGGAAATCCGCGACGAAAGCTCCGATTCTGATGGATCAGAAAGCATTCCCGATTCAGAGACATCTGCTGACGGTGGGGAGCGGCGACCGCAGAAAAAGCAGACCGTCGCACGTCCTGCCGGTTCTTCGAGAAACCTGGAAAAGCCTGCTGCCGACCGGAATTCCCTTGATTCTGCCGGGGACGACGAACCTGAGAGCGAGTCTGACTCGACCGAGTTGGGCGATGAGAGTGAAGGCGAAAGCGACGAGGCATCTGCCGGTGACTCCGAGATGGAGTCCAGTTCATCGGGATCCGGAAAGCGGAAGCCGACTGAGGCGGGGGCGGATCCGGAGACCGAGCTGGACGCAGAGTCCGAGTCGGCTGCGAGTGAAGCTGCTGAGGCCGGCAGCAGCCCCGAGAAAGGGGCGGGCTCATGGTTTGGACGTTTTCGCCGGCCCTTTGGGGGGTTGACTGAGCCGGAACCGGAATAGGTGCCGGAAATCTTGCCCCGAGAAATTTTTGCGGAAAAACTGGTCTTTGGGGCCGGCTCCCCGCGACGGTGCGATGGAGCGGGTTAGCCTCGCAGTAAACTCCCGGGTGAATTAGAATGCTGTCTCGAACAGCGTGACGAAGTCGCGTCGGACTGATGGAACGGTAAGCCGGGCCGGGTAACCGGTCAGCGGCAACTTCGGAAAAGCACAGGAATGCTCAAGTCGCTCGAACTCTTTGGATTCAAGAGTTTCGCGGACCGCACGATTTTCGACTTTCCCGCCGGAATTACGGGGGTAGTCGGACCGAACGGAAGCGGAAAGAGCAACGTCGTGGATTCGATCAAGTGGATTCTGGGCGACCAGAGTGCCAAGAGTCTGCGTGGTAAAGAGATGACGGACGTCATCTTCAACGGGTCTGCGGGGCGAACCGGGGCTCAGTTTGCCGAAGCGACGCTGGTTTTTGACAATCGCAGCCGTTTTATTCCGGTGGAGCTGGACGAGGTTTCTGTAGGTCGACGGCTCTGGCAATCCGGAGACTCAGAGTATCTGATCAATCGTAACACTGCGCGTCTGAAGGACGTGCGTGAATTGTTTGTCGGCACGGGAGCGGGCGCGGCGGCCTACTGCATTATTGAGCAGGGGCGAGTGGATCAGATTCTGCAGTCGAACGCGGCGAATCGACGGCTGATTTTTGAAGAAGCGGCCGGGGTCAGTCGGTTGCGTCAGAAGCGAACAGAGGCGTTGAAGCGACTGGAGCGGGTGGAGCAGAACCTTGTCCGCTTGTCGGATCTGGTCGATGAGGTGGAAACGCAGGTGAATGCCGTGCGTTCTCAGGCGCAGCGTGCCACTCGGTTTCGCGCGGTATCCCGGGAGCTTGAGGCGCTCTGGGTAGGACTGGCGGCGGACGATTTTCGTCGCGAATCTGCGCAGCGAGACACACTTCAGTCACAGCGGGTGGTTTCGGACGCACAGTTGCATGAATTGCGGGATCAGCAGCAGCTGGTTCTGCAGGATGTGAGTATTTTCGAGGGTCTGTTGTCAGAAGTTGATGATGCCCTGCGAGATCTGGAACGCCGCCGCGGGGACCTGCGGAGTCGTCTGGCCAGTCTGGAGACCACGGTTCGGCATCAGGCCAGTCGTGAGGTGGAGCTACAGTCGGATCTTCAGCGACTGGTTCGGCAGCAGAATCTGTTGAAGCTGCGGGTCACCGAGGCGGAGCGGGAGCAGCAGAATCTCGACGCCCTGCGTGTCTCCGAGGCATCGGCGTTTGAGCATCGGCGGTCCACCTTGTCGGCGGGGGACCATGAGATTCAGGCGTTGCAGGAAGCGTTGTTCTCTGCGCGGGATCAGGTGGAGCAGCATCGTGAGGAGCAACTGCGGCAGTTGCAGCAGAATTCCGGGTTGTCCTCGGAGTTAAGTTCGCTGCGTTCGCACTTCCAGCAGATGACCTCGAGGCGGATTCAGCTGGACGCGGAAGCACTGAAGCTGGAAACAGAGACTCAGGATATTGTGCGTCTGACGGAGGGTCTGGAGCAGGCGTTGCAGCAGGCGCAGGAGCAGTTGCGTCAGGCGGAGAATGATGCGGATCGACTGTTGACGGATCGTGAGCGTCTGCTGGGCGAGCGGAGTCAGAGTCAGCAGTCACTGGCGGACCTGCGTGAGCAGCGGAGCGGCCTGCTGGCACGAAAAACGGTGCTGGAGGATCTGGAGGACCGCCAGGAGGGGTTTGGGATTGGTGTGCGTGAGATTCTGCGGCGTGCGGAGGAATCGGATTCAGAACCGTGGAACCTGATCCTTGGCAGCGTGGCGGATCTGCTGGACGTGGACATGGAGCATGCGGCGCTGATGGAAGTCGCCTTGTCCGGCCGGGCTCAGTTGCTGGTGGTGACGCGATTGCAGCCGCTGATTGATTATCTGAATTCCGGACGGTGTCGGATCACCGATCGGGTCGGTTTTATTTCGATTGAAGCGGCCGGGGAATCGGGGCGTGACGTGACTGCGTTGCGTGAAGAATTGCGGCGCAATCAGGACATGCAGTGGGAATCTCGTACCGGCCTGGCGGGGCAATCGAGCGAGGGTGATGATCTGTGGTGGGGGCGAAATCGGGTGCGTGGACGTTCCGGAATCACTCCGGAATCGCTTCTGTCGCAGCCGGTCAGTGGTGAATCCCGCGTGGCCTGGGTTGACCCTCGCACGGAAAGCGCGATCCTGAGATCCGTGTTTTCGCAGGAAGCGATTCGACCGCCGATGTTATTTGGCGAGCGGGGCATCGTGGGGCGCGCGGACGGCTTGGCGCGTTCCCCGCAGAGCATGCCTGGGTTGTCTGCACATCTGCTGGCGGACACGTGGGTCACGGAGACGCTGGCTGACGCCCTGCGCTGGCACTCAGCGACCGACGGCCAGTGTCGATTTGTCACGCTGCAGGGCGAGCTGGTGGAATGCGACGGAACTCTGTTTGCCGGCACGGTGCGAAATGAGTCGGCATTGTTATCTCGCAAGAGCGAGTTGCGTCGACTGAGAAATGAGTTGCATCGGCTGGAGCATGAGATTGCTCAGCGGGAGTTGCTGTTGCGGGCGATTTCCAGTGACATTTCGGCAACGGACGACCGTTTGTCGACAGCGCGTCAGCGGGTCAATCAGCAGGTTTCCGGATGTCGGGATGCTGAGTCCGCGATGTCGGATCATCTCCGCAGGCTGCAGGACTGTGAGAGTCGTGAGCGACGACTGGCGGCCGACCGAGAGGAGTCGGCCCTGCAGTTGCAGGAGCAGGAGCGGCGAATCGAAGAGACGCAGCGCGCTTTGGAATCCGGAGAGCAGCATCTGGTGTCACTGGAAGAGCAGATTCGGGACTACACGACGCTGCAGCGAGATCGGCAGCTGGAGCTGGAGCAGCAGGAGCGGGATCGAACGGCATCGAGTCTGGAGCTGACACGTTCAGAGGAGCGGCTGCTGGGATTGCAGGAATCGTGGGATCGAGTCACCGAGGACCTGCAGCAGCGGCAGCAGCAGCAGGCTGAGGCGGATCGGCGACTGCTGAGTGCCGTGGATCGTCAGCGGGAGTTGACGATTGCGAGGCTGAACACTGCCGCGGAGGTAGCCGAGCGGACGCTGGTGGACGAAGCGCTGGCTCTGGAATTGCGGGAAGTGACGGAAAAGCGTCAGGGCCTGCGGACGCGTCGTAATGCGGCGGCAGCGGCGGAAAGTGAGTTACGTGAAAAGCTGAGGCAACAGCAGGGGCGACATCACGAGCTGGAGCTGGCGATTCAGGGGATTGATCATCAGCTGAGCAGTACCGCGGAGAGGATTCGGGAAGAATTTCAGATTGAGGTGCGGGCGGCGGTTGAGCAGCAGCGTTCGGCGGTGGCTCTGTGGCTGGCCAAAGGCGGCTTCGGGAAGAGTACCGGGCGAGACAGCGATGTCGAAGCGGAGACGGATGCTGGTGGGACGGGCGAGACGTCGCTGGAAGTGATTCCGTTTGGTGAGGACGCTGCGAGGCTGATTGCGGATGCGTCCGGGTTTCAGGACGTGCGTGCGGACATTGAGCGGCGAATCGAGCGATTGCGGCGCCAACTGAAAAAGATCGGAAATGTGGGCCTGGAAAGTCTGGACAATCTGACAGAACTGGAAACTCGTTTTCAGCGGCTGCACACGCAATTGAGTGACCTTGAGGCGGCGCGAGACGCGTTGAGAGAGATTGTGCGTCGGATCAATACCGAGAGCCGTCGGATGTTTCTGGAATCCTTTGAAACGATCCGTGGCTACTTCCGGGAGTTGTTCCGTCGATTGTTCGGGGGTGGTGAGGCCGATCTGGTGCTGGAGGATCCAGAGGATGTTCTGGAATGTTCGATCGACGTCGTGGCTCGACCGCCCGGTAAGGAATTGCGGAGTATTTCGCTGTTGAGCGGCGGTGAGAAAACGTTGACGGCGGTGGCCCTGCTGCTGTCGATTTTCCGGAGTCGGTCGAGTCCGTTCTGTATTCTGGACGAAGTGGACGCGGCGCTGGACGATGCAAACATCGGGCGTTTCGTCAACGTTCTGCGCGACTTTCAGCAGAACACCCAGTTCATCATGATTACTCATCGCAAGCCGACAATGGCGGTGACGGATGTGTTGTATGGTGTGACGATGGAAGAGTCGGGGATTTCAAGGCGGCTGTCTCTGCGTTTTGAAGACGTGGATGAGCAGGGCAACTTTGTTGCGGCGGCTCGAAAAGCCCGTGCGGCGTGATCCACGGGACGTGGCCCATAGTACGATGCCTCGCCCGTCTGGCTGAGTTTGTGGCGAAGCGTACGTTGGTGGTCATGCTGTGGGACGAGAGTGATCCCGGAAGCAGGTTGCGACCATTCCGGTTGAGGAGGCTGAGTGTCGGTTGGGGGGGGCTTCAGCTGAGAGCTGATCGTCTGCGTGCCGACGTCGCGATCGCGCGATTGCGTGGACTTGATTGGAGTCGAGCCGAGGGCGGAAGAATCGGCAGAAATTGCCGTTGGGTTGTCCTACGAGCGGACTGACCCATGCAGCCGGTGCGAACAAACTGCCAGGCAGTTAAGGCAGGTCTGTCAAACATCTTAAAGTCGGTGTTGACGAAACGACGAAAACTACCGTGGCGATTGTCATCCTGTTGTGGCGGTTACTGCGGAATTTCTGCAGTGACTGTGGGGAGGCCAGGAAGCACAGTAGGCTGATTCGCCGGGGGGCCTGTTCAGCTTCAGTCGTAACGGAAGGGATGTCCGGAGAAGACTGTGGTACGTTGATTCTTGCCATGCTGAACTGCGCTCAAAGTGCCTTGTGCAGGCACTGGGATTGCCCGCACGCAATCCAGAGAACGACCCTTGTCAGGTCCGCGTATGGATCCGAATTCTGACTGTTCACGACAGTCACGGCCTGAGAACCGTGGTTTCAGAATTCAACGTCGGACTATGACGATCTGTTCTTCCAGGAAGGGAGAGCGGATGGTGCAGTGTGAACTGATTGGAGAGCCCGCCCATGAAGACGATCTTCACTACTGGTCAGGTAGCAAAGATCTGTAAGGTTGCCCCGCGTACAGTCTCAAAGTGGTTCGATTCCGGACGACTGAGAGGCTATCGGATTCCTGGCTCACAAGATAGACGCATTCCTCGCGAACATCTGATCCGGTTCCTCAAGGAACACGGAATGCCACTCGGCGAGCTGGAAGACGAAGCGATGGGCAAGATTCTGCTCGTTGGATCTGACATTGTGACTCGTTCGAGTCTCAATGAGATGATCTCCAACGACGACTTTAAGATCGAAATTGCTGCCAGCGGTTTCGAAGCCGGGATTCAGGCAGAGTCGATTCACCCCGATTGCGTGGTGATTGACTTTGTCATGGGTCGCGAAGAAGCTCTGATGATCGCTCAGAACCTTCGGAAGAATTCTGAATTCAACGAAACGGTTCTGATCGGTCTGCTGAGCGACGAGGATAATGCCTCTGGTTTCGACCGCTCGGTGTTCAATGAGACGTTCCGCAAGCCGTTCGATGCAGCATTGCTGGCCGAACGAATTCGGACGCTCGTGAATCGCCGCAAGCAGCTGGCCTGAGAACCCAGCTGAGAGACTCGATGATCTGACCACGTCGAGACAAAAAAATGACCATCGGAGAGTTCCTTCGGGATTCTTCGATGG
>CAIYBH010000195.1 GCA_903924405.1 uncultured Planctomycetaceae bacterium
CCAGTTCCCCCCGAATCGGCACGGAACTGCCGGGCCGCAGGACTCCGGACCGGGCTGCCTCGCGCCCCATGTTGCCGAAACACAACAGAACGAGCAGATCGGCATCACTGGCACCCTGAGCTCTGCAGCGATCGATGGAATCGGATGCAGGATCAGCAACAGGCGTGTGATCCGACTTCTGATCGCCGATTCCGTGGCATGAATTCCGGATTGCTGATTGCAGCAACCGCATTTCAGGTTCAGAATACGGGGCTCAGACCGTCTCGTACGGTGCGTGTACAAGATCCGCCATTCCGCCCGAAACCTGCTTGTCAGTCCTCGGTTGTCTTCCCACAGGAGCCCTGCTCGATGCTGATTTCTCGTCTGCTGCTGGTCCTTGCCGCCTCCTGTGTCATCACCGAAACGGCGACTGCACAACACTACGTTGATCTGCTGAAGGACAAAAGCCTGTCTCAGTGGATGCTGCCCAATGGGGAGGATGTGGTTTCAGGATGGACATTTGACGCAGACGGCACTCTGCATTTGTCCGGCAAGGGCGACAACATCATCACACGTGAAGACTTCGGTGACTTTGATCTGTGGTTTGAGTACCGAATTTCCGCAAAGGGCAACAGTGGAATCAAGTATCGCGTGCAGAAGTATGGAAATTCGTGGCTGGGCTGCGAGTACCAGATACAGGACGACGCAGCGTTTCCCAATCTGTCGGCTGAGCACTACACAGCGTCGCTGTACGACCTGTTTGACATTACCAGCCCGGTACTGAAGCGTCATTACATCAGTGCAGATCAATTCAGCGTGGGGCGCATCGTGGTTCAGAATCATCGCATCCGACACTGGATGAATGGCAACCTGATCATCGATGAACGCGATGACTCGCAGCGCTTCACAGACGCTGTCACGAACAGCAAGTTCAAAAACCAGGAAGGATTTGGAAAAAACCAATCCGGCAAACTGATGCTGACGGATCACGGCAGTGAAGTCTGGTATCGCAACGTGTACATCCGCCGTCTGGACGGTCGCCCCGCCGTGCGTTAGGACCTGCTGGTCGATAATGGCCACCTCAGAACGGCAGTTCAGTTACGGCTGGTTCACCCCAACTACTGCCGATGAATTTCCAGGATGCTGTTTTTCAACGCTGTCAGGAGGCACAGTGACACCCGGACACAACGTTCAGACATCACATCAGTCGTCAGGGAATCGTGTTTCCGGACGACGCTGGATCTGGTGGCTGTGTGGTGCCAGTGCCTTCGCGTTTGTCGCCTGGATTCTCGTCCGACTTGTGCTGGTGCTGATGCAGACTGAGAGTGGTTCGCAGGCACAGATTCAGGCGTTACAGCGGTTCTTCGCCGAACTGGGGCCGCTGGCAGCACTGGCCTATGTGCTGGTGGTGGCGATGGAAGTCATCATCGCGCCTGTGCCGGGACTGTTCCTGTATGCTCCGGCCGGTATGCTGTTCGGACCATGGCTGGGCGGTCTGCTTGCGTTGCTTGGCAACATGCTGGGCGCGGGGCTGGCTTGTGGCCTGTCACGGTGCTGGGGAGAACGATGGATTGCGCGGATGGATCCGGCGGACCGCACGAGAGGCCTGCGGGACCGACTTCAGCAGCGCGGATTTGTGGTGATCGCGTTGCTGCGTCTGAATCCACTCACGTCATCAGACCTGGTGTCGTATGCAGCCGGACTGACCAGCATTCCGATCCGCACTGTTGTCACCGGAACAGGTGTTGGGATTGCTCCGCTGTGTTTTGCGCAGTCATGGCTGTCCGACGGAATTTTTCGAATCTGGCCGGGTTTGTTCTGGCCGCTCGCGATCTGCACTCCCCTGTATCTGGTCCTTGTCGTGGTGGTCTTGCTGCGGCTGAGTCGACCGCGGTGAACGGCCGTTGACTCGCCGCCACTGCGCATAAGGAACCGGTCCCAGAAAGGCCTGGTTTTCAAACGGAGCGTTGCGGCCCAGCTCACTGACAAACGGCGTCAGCAGCAGAAATCCGCAGTAGGCGGCCAGCAGTGGGAACATCAGCAACTTCACCGCGCGCCGCTGAAATTTGCCCACAGGCGACGGTCGGCTGTGACCTCGATGCCACGCCCAGGCCACCAGAATGCGTGCCGGATAGGTCAACAGAATGAAAAATGGGGTCAGAATCAGCAGGGCATCCTGAGGTGGCAGGCGAATTTTTCCAAGGTACAGCGGGAAAGTCATCGCATACAGAATCACAGTGGAACCTGCCCACGCCCACGGAGCACCACAAATGATTCGCCGCACCTCACGAAAAGCAAAGATCGACCGAAATCGACCGGTCACTGCCTGCTGGACCTGCAGCAGTGGTAACCACGCCGCAACAGGGATCATCACCAGCACACCGAGAAAGGAAATCAGACCGAAGATCGGTTGCCGACGTTCCGGGGCTGAGTACGCGACCAGCATGGAGGTCGGAATGATCAGCCAGCAAATGGCACCAAAGAAGGCTCGTAGTCCCATCATGAAATGCGGGACAGGCCGCAGCAGATCAAGAATCGCATTCAGACCTTCCACAAACTGCAATCGCCCGGAGGCAGTCCACAGTGAGTTCCAGAGCCACTTCAGATTGCGCAGCGGGCGCAGAAAACATCCAGCCGTGCAGCCATTCAGAATGCTGATCAGCAGATGAACACCAATCAACCACTGCAGCCCCGTCAGTATCGCCTGCATCTGCAGCGTTCGTGGATGCGCAGGTCCCAGAATGACCAGCGCGTCGCTCAGGCGTGTTGCCTGAATCCGGATGGGAATGCAAAACAGCAGGGTGAAAAACACAAGTGTGCCCAGACGCGAAGCGATGCACAGCAGCGGAAATCCATCGCGCAGTCGCCCCGACACCGCCACACGGCGCTGCGGTTCCACAAGGTAACCCAGAGTCAGGATGTTCAGCCCGGGGATGGCTGCCAGCACAGCGAGGGCGACTACCAGACAGGAACAGCCCATCAGCAGCTTCAGGCACCACCAGCACGAACGAAACGGTCGCCGCAGGCCGGGAAAATCGCCCGGTCCGAGTTGATTTACGGACCATGCTGCCAGCGGAATCCTTTCGTCCTTTGATCCGTCCACGTTTGATTCTTCACGATCTGATTCTTCACCGGTTGAATGTTCTCCCACGGCAGCAACATCGGCCAGTGGATTCATTGCTGCCTCCGGGGAACTCTGCCGGGGTTCCCCATTGGGCGTAGTGACGGGCACTGCAACCATCGGCATTGCAAGCGGTGCAGCGCCAGGTGTCTCGTCACCGGCAGACATGGGCAGCCCCCGAACCGGGCCCATGCGAACCCCGCGGCCTGATCACCCCGCCCATAGGGGCAGCGCATGAAACGCCGCAGTGAAACAGCTGAACAATCTGATCACAGACAATCATGACAGTGGAACCTGAGACTGGACCGGAGCACTTGGGGTTTTCCCGGCATTTTGACTGGAGACTTGAAAGAGTCATTGTGACACTCTGCACATCCGACTTTTTCAGGGCCAGACTTGGCAGTGTAAACACCAAACAGGCAGACTGCGATCGGTTGAAACGGCCGCGTAGCCGTGTTATTCGCAGAACATCGCTGAAAATTGACTTTCCCGACCACTCTTTTTCCAGGCAATGGATTTGTCTGGCGAACTACCGCAGATTGTGGTTCACTACCAACTGCCTGCAAGCCTGAACCTGCGCAGCAATGTCCGCGGGACCCATGGCAGTGGTATTATTCTCCAACAGTCGGTCGGCATTCCTGCCGCGTTCAAGTCCATCTGAATGCACCGTTCCGGGGCTGTCAACCATGACATCTGCCGGATCGGGCCGTCAGATTCTTCGAAGCTTGTGTGGCAAGTTCGCCTGCTTTTCGCTCGTTGTTCAGGATTCCCGTCGTGCGATTGGCTCATCTGTTTTCACTGACCATACTGGCGTTGCTGGTAACTGTGGCGCTCCGTAGCGCCGGCAGCGTGACCAGTGCTTTGCGCCCTCCGGATGATCTCACAGAGATCCCCGATCTGGCTCAGCCCGTCGCACGTCTTAATGCATGGTTTCAGAACCGCTGGCGGGACGAGCAAGTCGTTCCGGCGGGACCGGTCGATGAACTGACGCTCTTCCGTAGACTCTCCCTGGCCCTGTTTGGTGCAGTTCCGTCCCTGGAAGAGATTCGGACGTTCGAACAGGATCAGCAACCGAATCGTCCACAGCGATGGCTGACCATGATGCTGAAGGATGCACGGTTCAGCGACTATTTTGCGGATCGATTGGCACGCAGTCTGGTCGGTGTCGAGCAGGGTCCGTTCATCATCTTTCGCCGGGATCGACTGCGGGACTGGTTGGCGGAGCAACTGCAGCAGGATGCCTCGTGGAGTCAGATGACACGGGAACTGATCGCCGCAGAAGGACTCTGGACAGACCGCCCGGCAGCCAATTTCATCACCATTGCCCGGATGGAAAACGAAGAACTGGATGAGAACAAGCTTGCGGGACGAACGGTTCGCACATTTCTGGGCCAGCGCATGGACTGCGCACAGTGTCACGATCATCCCTTTGATGAGCACTGGAAGCAAAGCGATTTTGAAGGCCTTGCCGCATGGTACTGTCAGGCCGACGTCAGTCTGGCGGGTGTCTCTGATTCGCCGCTGGATAAAGAGAAGCAGCCGGTTGTGTACCAGGTCACACCTCCGGGCCGGGAAACTGCTGACGCGCGCGTTGTTCCGCCATCCGTGCCATTTCACCAGGAATGGGTTCCGGAATCCGGTAGTCTGCGTCAGCGTCTGGCCAACTGGATCACCCACCCTGACAACCAGCGATTTGAACGTGCGATTGCCAATCGTATCTGGGGCCTGATGTTCGGTCGACCATGGCACACACCGGTGGATGACTTGCCGCATCCGGACCCAGCTGCCGAAGATGCGCTGGATATTCTTGGTCAGGAGTTTCGTCAGCATGGTGAGCGTCTGAGTGTTCTGATCTTCATGATCGCCATGTCGGAGCCGTTTCAGCGTTCATCAGCATCCCCTGTGGAATCCGACGCGGACTATCATCGCCAGGCAGAGGCGTGGGCTGTGTTTCCGCTGGTGCGACTGCGTCCCGAGCAGGTCATTGGATCCCTGTTTCAGGCAGGTCGGATTCGCCGAGTCCATCAGGATTCGCATCCACTGATACGACTGCAGAAACTCACCTTTGAAAATGACTTTGTTCAGGAATACGGAGATGCCGGGGAAGACGAATTGACGCCGCAGGCCGGCACGATCTCCCAGACACTGCTGAAAATGAACGGTCGGTTCTCCCGGGAACTTTCCAAAGTGGATCTGCTCACCGGGCCGTCGGAAATTCTGAGTTTCTCACCCGATGACAGCTCTCTGATCGACAATGCGTTTCTGATGTGTCTGACCCGGCGTCCGTCAGCAGATGAGCAGAACGCTTTCCTCAATCACTTGCAGGGAATGCATCACCCAGACAACTCCACGGCCGTGGCCCCACTGACCGATCAACAGCGTGCTGAGGTCGTGGAGGACCTGTTCTGGGCCCTGTTCAACAGTCCGGAGTTCGCATGGAATCACTGAACCTGAATCGGCGCCACCTCCTGCAGGGACTGACAACCGCAGCTGTTTCCTTTTGTCTCCCGGCCATGTCCAGCCGTGCTGCGCAGCGGCGAGGTGCGGAACGCCCGCGATCACTCATCGTGCTCTGGATGAATGGGGGCATGAGCCAACTGGAAACATGGGACCCGCATCCAGGGACGCCCTCCGGTGGTGAAGTCACCGACATAGCGACCACGACACCCGGCGTACGCATCTCCAGCCTGATGCCACAGATGGCCGAACAACTGCACGAATGCCTGCTGATCCGCTCGCTGACTTCGAAAGAAGGTGATCACGAAGCCGGGGCTGCCTTTGTTCGCACCGGCTATCGTCCGGAACCCACTCTGAAGTATCCGACTCTCGGGGCCATCATCGCGCATGAACTGCCGCAGCCCGACCTGCAGTTGCCGCCCTATGTCGTGCTGACGCCACGGATTCCCGTCCCCGAAGGCGGATACCTCGGAAATGCGTGGAACGGATTTCGCGTTTTCGAACCGGGGTCCGGAGTTTCCAATCTCAACGCCGGCGTTCCTGATGCTCGACAGACCCGACGACTTGAAGGACTGGACCTTCTCAGTCGTCAATTTATCCAGCGGCAGGGAGTGGCCGCGGGAGATGTTCTGCAGCAGGACACCATGGGACGTGCCCTGCAGATGATGAAATCCGAACAGCGCCAGGCCTTCCAGCTGGAACAGGAGCCGGCAGCGCTGCAGGCGGCCTACGGCCACACGGAATTTGGTCGTGGATGCCTCGTCGCACGACGACTGGTGGAAACCGGTGTGCGCGCGGTGGAAGTCATGCTGCCGGGATTTGATACCCACATCGCCAATCACGAAGGTCACGTGACGCAATGCCGGATTCTGGATCCAGCCATGGCGACGCTGCTGAGTGACCTGCGACAACGCGATCTGCTGCAATCCACAATCGTTCTGTGCATCAGCGAATTCGGACGCACACCGCGCATCAATCCCGCTGGTGGCCGTGATCACTGGCCAGGCTGGTTCTCCTGCGTTGTCGCCGGTGGCGGCTTTCGCCAGGCAGCTGTCATCGGGGCCACCCCCGCAGAACTTCCCACAGGCGAGCCACCGGTACCGGAGCAGCCCGTCAGCGTCCCGGAACTGTACGCCACCATTCTGACGCTGATGGGAATTGATGGCCGTAAAGAGATCATCACTCCGATCGGACGCCCCATTCGGTTCGTCGATGCCGAACCCTCAGGTTTGCTGCTCACAGACCCGAGTCTGGTGAAGTCCATCTGAACGACACCGTGAACTGCGCGGCGGCACGGTTCTGCGGCACAGTGCCATTCAGAAAATCAGACCAGACATGGCGGTCGCTCAGACATCAACTGCCATGCAGCCGAACATCAACTCCGGCGGCTCTGTCTGATTATCCTCCCGCCCTGCCTCGAAACTCCCGGGCTGTCAACCCGTGCCGCTGCATTGGTGGTTGCTCGGCTCAGATGGACCTTCGCCCTCCCCGAGTCTCAACTCGAATCACCCGGGGACACACCAGCGTTCCAGCGGGTGCCAGGCACCGACCGGGGACACAGCAGTGGGTGTTGCGGGAAATCAACAGTCCGTTAGATCC
>CAIYBH010000196.1 GCA_903924405.1 uncultured Planctomycetaceae bacterium
ATCTGATGGAGCAGTTGAAAGGCCCAGATGAGATCCCTCAGGCGTTTTTGCGGGGCGAGTCGACCGAGGAAACCCACGACGCGGTGGTGTGGGGCCAGGCCGAGCTGCTGCCTGGCGTCATCGCGGGCGAGCAGTGGGTGTTGGCGGACGAAGGCATTGGGGATGACGGTGATGTGGTCGGGGGGAAATCCTGCCTCGCGATAGAAGTCGGCCACACTGGCTGAATTAGCGGTCAGGGCAGCGGTGCGTGAGCTGAGCCAGCGATCGAGGCGCAGTTGCCAGGGAGCTTTCCAGGAATCGACACAGCGTTCACTGACGACGATCTTTGAAAGTGGGGGGGCAATTCCAGGGAGTCTCACGGACGTGTTGGCGGAAAACAGAAATGAATGCACGATTTGTGGGCGAATGGTATGCAGAATGCTGCGGAGAGAGAGCAATGCGAGGGGATCAAGGCGGAAGCGTTTGGAGAGAATATGCAGTGGAATCCCTGCTGACTGCAGCATGTCTGCGTAGGGACCACCACGATTGAGGGCAATGACGTGGACGTCGCATTCAGCCTGGACCAGTCCGCAGGCCAGCAACGCCATTTGGCGTTCGGCTCCGGACTGATCGAGGGTGGGGATAACAAACGCGATCGTGGGCAAGTTGTCGCAGCTCCATCAGGGAATTCAGACTTTGGGCTGCAGGAACTGTACGCCCGAGGCTGGTTTTGAAGAAATGTCATTCCGGCAGGTAAGATTCGGAGAAATCCGAAAATTCTGACCAGAATCTCTGGCTTTTGGCGGTGAGTATCGCGTGGTTGGCGAGTGACCGTCGTCAAAAATGAGATTCCGGCAGGGAAATTCAGGCTTCCTGCCTCCATCACACTGCTCAGCGTGGCCGTCTTCTTGAATACCCGAAAAATCGTGTTACGCTGTGCGAAATTTTGCGCGGTTTTTTTCTGCTGTCTGGCCGGGGTGTTTCAGTTTCTCTGCCAAGTGTTCCGGGGTGTGCTTCGGACGCGAAAATCTGCAGGGTTCTGTTGCGTGCTGCTGGTGGCGGGTCTGCTGTTCAGGAAGGACACCCTTCGGTGCCACGTCGAAACGATATTAAGAAGATTCTGATCATCGGTTCTGGTCCGATTGTGATCGGTCAGGCCTGTGAATTTGACTATTCAGGGACCCAGGCCTGCAAGGCGCTACGCGAGGAGGGCTACGAGGTGGTGTTGGTGAATTCCAACCCGGCCACCATCATGACGGACCCGGATACGGCGGACCGGACCTACATCGAACCGATTACCTGGCAGTATGTGGAAGAGATCATTCGTCAGGAGCGTCCGGATGCGTTGCTGCCGACGCTGGGTGGCCAGACGGGTCTGAACACTGCGATGGACCTGGCGCGGCATGGTGTACTGGAAAAGTACGGCGTCGAGATGATCGGCGCTCGCGAAGACGTGATTAAGCGCGCGGAAGAGCGGGATGCGTTCAAGCAGACGATGATATCGATCGGGCTGGACGTGCCGAAGAGTTTCACCGTGCACACAATGGAAGAAGCGCGTGAAGCGGTGCGGGAGATCGGTCTGCCGATCATCATCCGAGCCAGTTTTACTCTGGGCGGAACGGGTGGCGGGATCGCGTACAACTACGAAGAATTCGAAGACAAAGTACGCCGCGGGCTGGCACTGTCTCCGATTCAGGAAGTGTTGCTGGAAGAGTCCATCCTTGGATGGAAAGAGTACGAGATGGAAGTGATGCGGGATCACGCGGACAACGTCGTGATCATCTGCGCCATCGAGAACCTCGATCCAATGGGCGTTCACACCGGGGATTCCATCACAGTCGCACCGGCCCAGACGCTGTCGGACAAAGAATACCAGCGGATGCGGGATGCCACGATTGCCGTGATGCGGGCGATCGGTGTCGAAACCGGGGGATCCAACGTTCAGTTCGCGATTCACCCCCAGACGGGGCGTATGGTTGTTATCGAGATGAATCCGCGAGTCAGCCGGTCCTCAGCCCTGGCTTCGAAAGCGACCGGATTTCCGATCGCCAAAATTGCCGCTAAACTGGCGGTCGGTTACACGCTGGACGAGATTCCCAACGACATCACGCGGGAAACGCTGGCCTGTTTCGAGCCCACGATTGATTACGTGGTCACCAAGATTCCTCGCTGGACGTTCGAGAAGTTTCCTGAAGCCGACCCCACACTGACCGTGCAGATGAAGTCAGTGGGTGAGACGATGGCTATCGGCCGGACATTCCGCGAATCCCTGCAGAAGGCTCTGCGGGGTCTTGAAATCGGTCATTTCGGGCTGGGCGGTGGCAAAAAGGATCTCTGGGGCACCGATCGGCAACCGACCCGTGATGAGATTCAAAGCAAACTGGCGATTCCCAATGCGGATCGGATTTTTTACATCCGGTATGCTTTGAAGCACGGGATGACTGTGGAGGAGATCCATGAACTGTCATACATTGACCCATGGTTTCTCCGGAGCATCGAACAGATCGTTCGGCGGGAAGAGCAGATTCGGAGCGTGGCCAGCCTCGACGAGGCCTCTGCAGACCTGATTCGTCAGGCAAAGCGAGACGGATTCTCGGATGCGCAGTTGGCGGGCTGGTGGGACTGCTCGCAAATGGACGTCCGGGCTCGCAGAAAACAGTTGGGCATTGTGGCGACGTTCAAGCAGGTAGACACGTGTGCTGCTGAATTTGAAGCCTACACGCCTTACTACTACTCAACTTACGAACATGAAGATGAGACCCCGGCAAAGCAACCGGGGGCTCGTCGAATTATGATTCTGGGCGGGGGGCCCAATCGAATTGGTCAGGGCATTGAATTTGACTACTGCTGCTGTCAGGCCGCTTTTGCTCTGCGGGATCTTGGGATCGAGAGCATTATGGTCAATTCCAATCCCGAAACTGTCTCTACCGACTATGATACCTCCGATCATCTGTTCTTTGAGCCGCTGACGATTGAGGACGTGCTGAACATCTGCGATCGGATGCAACCGGACGGTGTGATTGTCCAGTTTGGCGGACAGACGCCGCTGAACCTTGCACGTGGTCTGGAAGCCGCCGGTGTCAATATCATCGGGACCAGCCCGGACATGATCGACGCCGCGGAGGATCGTGGGCGTTTTCAGGCGATTCTTGAGCAGCTGCAGTTGCATCAGCCGCCGAATGGCATTGCGACCAATGCCGAAGGGGCTCGCAATGCAGCCAATCGCATCGGTTACCCGGTGCTCGTGCGTCCCAGTTACGTGCTGGGTGGGCGGGCTATGGAAATCTGCTATGACCAGCAGAGTCTTGAGCGGTACATGTCCGAAGCGGTTGACGTTTCCCCTGACAAGCCGGTGCTGATCGACAAGTTTCTTGAAGACGCGATTGAAGTCGATGTCGACGCGATCTCGGACGGTGAAACTACTGTCATCGGGGGCGTGATGGAGCACATCGAAGAAGCAGGTGTGCATTCCGGTGACTCCGCCTGTGCCCTGCCGCCGTATTCGCTTCCGGCAGTGGTGGTCGATGAAATTCGAACGGCTACGCGGGCGCTTGCTTCGGCACTGCAGGTTCGAGGTTTGATGAATATTCAGTTTGCTGTCAAAACGGATGGCGATCAGCACACCGTCTATATCCTCGAAGTCAACCCGCGAGCCAGCCGAACGTCACCGTTTGTGTCAAAAGCCATTGGCCATTCGCTGGCGAAAATTGCCGCAAAAGTGATGGCTGGTACGTCTCTCAAACAGCAGGGGTTCACCAGAGAAATTGTGCCGGAATACACGTCCGTCAAGGAAAGCGTGTTCCCTTTCAATCGCTTTATGGGTGTCGACATCGTACTCGGCCCGGAGATGCGATCCACCGGAGAAGTTATGGGCATCGATGCCGGCTTCCCGATGGCGTTCGCAAAGGCGCAGATTGCAGCTGGTAGTCGCCTGCCGGCTCAGGGGCGTGTCTTCATCAGCATGTCCAGCAGTCACAAGCAGCGAATGATCGAGCCTGCCAAGCGGTTGCAGAAACTGGGTTATCAGATTGTCTGTACCAGTGGTACCGCCCGTGTGCTGCAGGATGCCGGAATCCAGGTGGATGTTGTTCGTAAGATCCATGAAGGTCGACCAAACCTGCTGGACCACATGGCGAATGGGGAAATCCAGCTGATCTTCAACACTCCGGGTGGTAAGGGAGCTCGGACTGACGAAGGACGCATTCGTGCTGCTTCGGTGACGCATGGTGTGCCCTGCGTCACAACGCTTCCCGGCTGTTTTGCCGTTGTGCATTCTCTGGAAGCCCTGCGTGAGCATCCGGAGCCGCGTGTTCGTGCGATTCAGGACTGGATCAGTGCAGCCTCCGGGAGCTGATTCGTCACCGGTTGTTTTCACCTGAAGATGATTGAATACTTCGTCGGCCTGATGCCCTGGTGCATCAGGCCGACGATTTCGTTTGCGTAGTTACGCAGTTGCAGTGTTCCGTCAACGGTCCTGTTCGCAGGGTTGTGGGCTGGAGGAGTCGCATTTTCGGACATTGTGAAGTCGTCCGGAAAACGCTCACAGACTGGTTCACGGTCCTGGTACGGTCCTGTTGAAGCCCGCGAGTATTGCAGAACAGTCGCGATGAAAGAGTGTTCCGCAACAGCGCGTTTGGCGTCTTACAAATCCAGCAATTCGTGAAGAGTGACCTCGCGTGGGCCATGCAATGTTCTGAAACGCATGTTCAGGGGCCGTCAGCGACATGCCTCGGCCGGTTGAGGTGTGTCTGTGTCCCGCATAAGCAGAACGACGAAGACAGCGGCCAGCAATGCAGCTGACCACTGATAGGCGGTCAGTCCCCACCACAGGCGTGCTTCCGGCCGTAGATACTCGCTGGAGAATCGAAAAACGCAGTAGGCGATGAGGTACAGTCGAAAAAGCCGGTACTTCAGAAGTCCCCGGGATCGAAATGTCGCCAAGACGATGGCGGCCAGACTGTGAAAAAGGAATTCGTACAGTTGTGTGGGATGTCGCGTCACCATATCGACAGTTGGAAAAATCACACCCCATGGCAGGCGAGTTTCAATCCCGAAGCAGCACGCCCCCACAAAGCAACTTAAACGCCCCACGGCAATGGAGCCAGCGACCGGGACGACAAAGGAATCTCCGGTACGTGTACGGATCCCAAGGATCTTTTTGGCAAGTTCAACGGCAAGGTAACCGCCAACCAATCCAGCCAGAATGGTTTTCCCGCCAAAGATCAGAGAACGGAGTTCCTGTCCATCATGGATGCCTGCGATGACAAAAGGCAGTCTGGCGGCTGTCATGGCCCCGACAAAGGCTGCGAATCCCACCCAGAATCGTTCAAGTGGTGTCAGCTGCTGGTCTGGAGGCTGTCGTTTTTTCAGCCACAGGCCGGTGGCCAGTGCCAGAATGTTCATCAGTGGATAAAGCTGCGGAGCCCAGTCAGGCATGATCATACTGTTCTCCAGCAGTGCCGAAAGCAGTCTTCTCTGTCAGAAATCAGGCCTCAGATTTGCCAATGAGATGCATAGACCAGATGGTTGAGTGAACTTTCCGGCTCAGACCACATCTCGGATACAAACGCATTCATCGGAAGGCGTCGATGCTCGTAATAATTAAGGGGTCAGGGTGGACGAAAAGCAAAAATCCGCGGAAGTGACGTCTTGCCATTCCCGCGGGATTTCATTTCAGAACGTGCGGGTCTGCGTCTTCCTGAAGAAATCAGGAATGAATCGCCCGCTTATCCACGGCCATCGCGGCTTCCTTGATGGACTCGGACAGAGTGGGATGGGCGTGGCAACAGCGAGCGATGTCTTCGCTGCTGGCCCCGAACTGCATGGCCACCGCAGCTTCATGAATCAGCTCACCGGCATGGGTTCCGATGATATGCACTCCCAGCACTCTGTCTGTGGCTTCATCGGCGAGGATCTTGACAAACCCATCAGTGTGACCGGCGGCTCGAGCACGTCCATTGGCCGCGAATGCGAACTTACCGGAGCGATAACGGACTCCTGCAGCCTTCAGAGCATCTTCGTTGGCTCCGGCTGAGGCGATCTCGGGTTCGGTGTAGACAACGGCGGGAATGATCGCGTAGTTGATGTGTCCGTGCCCTGTCACCATTTTCTCGATGCAGGCAACACCTTCTTCTTCCGCCTTGTGTGCGAGCATTGCGCCGCCGATCACGTCTCCGATTGCGTAGACGCCGGGAGCGGTGGTTTGGTAAGCGGAATTCACCTGAATAAAGCCACGTTTGTCAATCTGCACGCCAGCTTCTTCGAGCCCCAGCTGGTCGGTGCAGGGTTTGCGTCCCACTGCCACCAGCACGCGATCGCACTCGATCGGATCGGCTCCATCCACTTCCACTCGGCAGACCTGACCTTTGGCTGCGGCGGAGGTAACTCGAGCACCCAGGCGGAACACGAGTCCTTGTTTTTCGAAGATCTTTTTTGCTTCGGCAGCAACCTGTTCGTCGATGCCCGGCAGGATACGAGGCAGATATTCCAGCACTGTCACCTGGGCCCCGAGGCGTCTCCAGACGGTTCCGAGCTCCAGTCCGATGACGCCGGCGCCGATCACGACGAGATGCTTCGGGACCTCGGGCCACGAAAGGGCTTCGGTACTGGTGCCGACGCGATCGTGATCAATCGCGATCCCTGGCAGCGACGATGATACGCTGCCGGTCGCGATCAGAATTTTCTTTCCGGTCAGTTTGACGGGCTGGTCTCCCGCTACCTCCACGATGCCGCCGCCTTTCAGCCGTCCGTGACCGACGAAGCGTTCCACTTTGTTCTTGCGCAACAGGCCCTGGATACCTCCGTCCAGCGTTGCGATAACACCATCCTTGTGTTTCATCATCTGCGCGAGGTCAAGTTCGAGCGATTTGACACGCAAGCCGCGTTCTTCGAAGTGTTTGCCGGACTTTTCGTACAGTTCGCTGGTTTCCAGCAGGGCTTTGCTGGGAATACAACCGACTCTCAGGCAGGTTCCGCCCAATTTTGCTTCGCGTTCTACGACGGCGACTTTCAGGCCAAGTTGCGCGCCACGAATTGCTGCGACATAGCCTCCAGGACCGGCACCCACAACGATCAGATCAAATGTGTCAGACATCAGTTTACCGCTCATCTTCTGTATGAATTCTTCAGCGCCGGCTGCACCAGCGCTGGCGTCTGTGGCTTCAAAAACAAAACCGCCCGGAGAAATATTCCCCGGGCGGTGAACCTGTTGCAAGTGAATCGCCGTATGGATTGACTGTTCCTGGCGAACTTGTCGCCCGCCTCTGCCGCCCGCGTTGACGGTTGTGGTCGACGGGGCAGTGTGGATCAGACTTCCAGGATCAGCCGTGTGGGATCTTCGATGAGATCCTTCACAAGTTTCAGGAAGGACACGGCCTCACGACCATCCACGACCCGATGATCGTAGGTCAGGGCAATGTACATCATCGGGCGGATCACCACCTGGCCGTTCACGGCTACCGGTCGATCGAAGATTCCGTGCATGCCCAGCACACCGCTTTGCGGCGGGTTGACAATTGGTGTGGACAGCAGGGAGCCATAGACGCCGCCGTTGGTGATGGTGAAGGTGCCGCCTTCAAGTTCTTCCAGGGCAATCTGATTCTTTTTCGCCCGAACAGCGAAGTCCACGATCGCCAGTTCGATATCCGCGAAGCTCATGTTTTCGGCATTGCGGAGGATCGGCACGACCAGGCCTTTGCCACCACCGATGGCAATTCCGATGTCGCAGTAGTTGTAGTAGGTGAGACTTTTGCCGGACATCTGGGCATTCAGCTGGGGGTACTGCTGCAAACCTGCAACGACGGCACGAACGAAAAAGGACATGAAGCCCAGCTTCACGTTGTACTTCTTCTCGAAGGCGTCCTTGTAGGATTCTCGCAGCTTTTTAACAGCTGACATGTCGACTTCGTTGAAGGTGGACAGCAGCGCCGCCGTATGTTGTGCGTCGACCAGACGTTTGGCGATCGTTTGTCGGATCGGGCTGAGCGGGACGGACCGTGTTTCTCGCGAGCCACCGACCTGAACGGGTCCGGCACTCACGGTGCGAATGACATCCTCCTTCAGCACGCGTCCGCCTGGACCGGTCCCCTGAACGGAGCCTGCGGGCAGGTTGTTTTCGGCCATCACGCGTTCGGCTGCGGGCATCACATGTCCGCTTCCGGATTTAGCAGGTGCTGCAGGTGTCGTGCTCGGTGCGGCGGGCGCCGCCGGTGCGGCGGGAGCAGCAGCGGCCGGGGCTTCCGCTGGTTGCAGGTAGCCGATGACTTCGTCGACCAGAGCGGTCTCGCCGGCCTTTTTCAGGACGCGCGTGAGGATTCCGCCTTTAGGGGAGGGCACGTCAAAGGTGGCCTTGTCGGATTCGAGTGCCACAAGATTCCTGTCAGCCGCGACGTACTGACCTTCTTTGATGTACCACTCACCGATCATGACCTCAGAAATGGACTCTCCGGGTCTGGGAACTTTGATTTCGATTTCCTGAGTGCTCATTCGAGTTCAAATGCCTGTTTAAGGATGTTCTGCTGTTCAATCTTGTGACTGGTTGCGGATCCCGTTGCCGGGCTGGCTGCTTCAGGACGAGAGATACCTCTGAACGGGTACTGATCCAGCAACCGTTCGCCAAACCGCATTCTCAGGAAGCCCCACGCTCCCTGATTTCTGGGCTCTTCCTGAACCCAGAAAAATGACGCCGAAGGTGAGTACTTCGCGAGCGCTTCCTGCAGGGCCGCGACCGGGAAGGGATACAACTGTTCGATCCGTACAATGGCAACGTCATCACGTTTGAGTGCATCCCTTTGTGCGGCCAGCTCATAGTAGAGCTTACCGGAGCAGAGGAGCACGCGTGTGACTTTTTCCGGGTTAACAGTGTTGTCAGGAAGGACTTCGCGGAAAGTCCCCTCGGTGAGTTCGGAAATCGGTGACGCGGCGTCACGCGATCGCAGCAGACTCTTCGGGCTCATGACAACAAGCGGCTTTTTCCACCACCGCAGTGCCTGTCGCCGCAACAGATGGAAGTACTGCGATGCGGTTGTGGGATTGACCACCTGGATATTGTCGTCAGCGCCCATGGCCAGGAATCGCTCCAGTCGGGCACTGGAGTGTTCGGGGCCTGCGCCTTCCATGCCGTGTGGCAGGAGCATGACGAGTCCACTGAGGCGTTTCCATTTGTCCTCGGCGCTGGCGATAAACTGGTCAATGATGACCTGAGCGACGTTGACGAAGTCCCCGAACTGGGCTTCCCAGACGACAAGTCCGTCCGGGCAGTCAAGGCTGTAGCCGTACTCAAAGCCCAGAACACCTACTTCAGACAGCGGGCTGTTGTAGATTTCGACGAGGTCCGGATCGGCGGCGACTTCCTGCAGACCGATCCATGCCTGGCCATTTTTTGTGTCATAGAGACCGGCGTGGCGATGACTAAAGGTGCCACGGCGCACATCCTGACCGCTGAAACGCAGGCGGGTGCCCTCGGCGACCAGCGTTCCGAACGCGGCCAGTTCAGCGCCACCCCAGTCGAACAACGCTTCACCTGCACCCATTTCGCGACGCAGTTTCAACACGGCATCCACTTTCGGGTGCGGTGTGAAGCCGGCGGGAGGCGTGGCGAGGGCACTCATGATGGCTTTCAATCGGGCTGCGGACACGGCTGTGGGAGGGGCGTCTGCGTTCCGCACAAGCCCGCCGAAGTAGCCTTTCCACATGCCGGCGCCGGTGTCTTCGAGATACTTAAATCCTTCCTTGCGCGCGTCCTGCAGTTCGGCTTCAAGGATTTGTGCCCGTCGGGCAACGATGTCCAGTCCTTCTTCGCGTGAAACTTCACGGAGGCTGACAAGTGAATCAAGGAAGCTGTTGAAGACGGTCTGGCGAGCGCGAATGACCTGATACATCGTTGGCTGAGTAAACGATGGCTCGTCACTTTCGTTGTGGCCACGACGCCGGAAGCAGTACATGTCGATGATTACGTCACGCTGGAATCGCTGCCGGAAATCCATGGCCAGCTGCACGACCTGAGCGACAGCTTCCGGATCTTCACCGTTGACATGAAAGATCGGGATCTGCAGCATTCGCGCAACGTCTGTGGCGTAGGTGCAGGAACGAGATTCGGAGGGCGATGTGGTGAAACCGACCTGGTTGTTCACGATGATGTGCAGCGTACCGCCAGTCTGATAGCCGGGCAATTCGCTGAGATTCAGACTTTCCTGAACAACACCTTCTCCGGCGAAGGCGGCATCACCGTGGATCAGAATGCAGCAACTTTTACGGCGATCCAGATCTTTGACACGATCCTGCTTCGCTCGCAGCCGCCCAAGTGCAACCGGATTGACAAATTCGAGGTGACTGGGATTGAAGCACAGCGTCAGGTGCACGCTCTGGCCGGACGAGGTCATGCGATCCGAGCTGTAGCCGAGGTGATACTTCACGTCGCCACGCCCCATCTTCAACTGCGGGTCGACATCGTCAAATTCCCGGAAGATCTTTGAGGGACTCTTGCCCATGATGTTGGCAAGGACATTGAGTCGGCCACGGTGCGCCATGCCCAGCACCATCAGATCAATTCCCTGACTGCCGGCACGTTCGATTGCCATGTCGAGCAGAGGAATCAGGCTTTCAGCACCTTCCAGCGAAAAGCTCTTCGCGCCGACGTACTTCTTCTGAACGAATTCTTCGAAGACAACGGCATCGCTCAGACGTTCCAGAATCCGCAGTTGTTCTGCACGCGACAACCGCAGGCGGTTCGCGGTGCGTTCCATGCGATCTTCCAGCCACTGGCGAACCGGCAGGCTGTCAATGTGCATGAACTGCACGCCAACCGAGCGGCAGTAGGTGGTTTGCAGCCAGGCCAGCATCTGACGCAGAGTCCGAACATCCGGACCACCAGACCACTGAGTGGAGAACTGGCGATCCATGTGCTCTTCAGAGAATCCGTAGAACTCGGCGTCGAGCTCTGCGGGACGCGGACGTTCGGCGTTGAGCGGATCGATTTTGGCGACGATGTGTCCACGGACGCGATAGCTGCGGATCAGTTGCTCAAGTCGCTCCTGCAACACAGCGGCGTCGGACGCGGACGGATCCACTCGGCCACCGGACGTTTTGCGGAAAATGCTTTCCGCCTGAAACGGCGCGGTCATCGATTCGGCAGTCAGGCCGGAATCGGCAACCTTCAGTTCGTCAAAGTAATCACGCCAGTCTGGTGACACCGAGTTGCGGTCACGCAGGTAACTTTCCAGCTGGGTCTCGGCAAACTCCAGATTCTGAGTCCCCACGTCGACTCGGCCGCGACCACGGGGCAGGGCAGCAGGCTTTGGCGCGTGCGCGTCTGCATCGGCAGAGTCAAGAAATGGTGGTGCTGACGTGGGAATCGACGCTGAGTTGGACATGATTGTTGCCGTTAACAAAGGCAGTCTGCACTGCACGGTGTCCGAATCCCGCACAACGCGGAACGAACACGAAAGGTGCAGGTCTCAGAAAGCCCGAAAACCAGAAGTACCGGCTGAACTTCAGCCAGTCACAGGGCTGACATTCTAATGAATTGCTCTCAGAAATCGGAAGCACTTTACCATCATCGCTCCCGGACCGTGCTGCATGATAGACAGACTGCCACGAATGGGAAACAATTCCGGCTCTCCCGAAGCCTCTTTTCCGGGAGTCATTTTTAACCGCCCCACCCCCATCGGTCTCTCTGGAATCATGAAAAACCCGGCCAACATCGGAATTCTGACTGTTTCTGACCGAGCCAGTCGGGGTGAGTATCAGGATCTGGGGGGGCCAGCGATTGTCAGCTACCTGCAGGAATTGCTGGTTTCCCCGTGGACCCCGATTTCCCGAGTCATCCCTGATGATCGGCATCTGATCGCGTCGGAACTACAACAGTTGGCCGATGACTGCCAGTGCTGCCTGATCATCACCACCGGAGGAACGGGTCCTGCCGTTCGTGACGTGACCCCCGAGGCCACCATGGATGTCTGCGACAAACTTTTGCCGGGTTTTGGCGAATTGATGCGCCAGGTTTCCCTGGAAAAAGTCCCGACTGCCATTCTCAGCCGACAGACAGCCGGAATTCGGGGACAGACGCTGATCGTCAATCTGCCTGGTCAGCCACGGGCAATTCGGGATTGTCTGGGAGCCGTGATGCCCGCCATTCCCTACTGCATTGATCTGCTGGAGGGACCGCGGCTGGAGACCAATCCGGAACATTGCAAGGCATTCCGCCCTCAAAAGTAGCTTTCAGCCGTGCTGCAAATACTCCGGCTTTCACAGCCGTCACACCAACGCCGGTCAATGCAGAAACCTCGCCACAAGTGCGAGGTTTCTGAATTTTGTCTGTCAGTTTGATCCGGAACCCGCCCGAGATTTCAGAGGGTTCGGTGGAACGGTTTGCTCACTGAGATGGAGTTGTCGGAGGGCAATTGTTACTGAAACCACCACCACTCAGACCACTATCACTGGCCGCACCCAATACAGCACCCAAGCCGCCACCAGCGATTCCCGCGGCCAATCCCGCGCCGCTGGCACCACCACCGCCACCACCCGAGGTCCCCGCGACCCCGGATCCTGTGGGCGCTGCAGGGGCCGCTGCAGCAGTTGCCGCCACGGCGTCAGTGGCTTCGCCAGCCCCGGAGTCTGCTCCGAAATAACTGTCAAAATTTGCCTGGTTCAGGTTTTGAGCACCAATCGGAGCCACGGCAACTTCCGTAGTCAGGAACATGCTGACAGGAACATAGTCTCCGGCGGCAGCGGCTTTGAACGGCAGAACTTCAATGCCCATGCCAAAAACACCGTCGCGCCCCACACCAACAAGACTGTGAACTCCGGGAGCGAGGCCGGCAACGGCAAACGATCCATTCGGAGCAACCCGTGCCGTCCCAACGGCCTCGCCGTCCTTCAGGAAATACACCTTCATGCTGAGCACTTCACGGTAACGTCCGGTCCGCTCATCGAGCAGATTGACCTGACCGTAGACTTTTCCATCAGCAGCAATCTGAACACTGTCATAGCTGAGACTGGTGGCAATGTTGCCTTCACCGTATGGGAACTCCTCGTCGCTCACCAGTAGCTTGGTGTTAAACCGCATGTCCCGCACACCGATGGCACTCTTCATCAGTTTCTGAGCAAGAGCCGAATCCGCGGCCAGTACAGCTGCCGATTCCACGTCGATTTCCTTGTCCGCCGGTTGCTCCGGGGTGGCCTCCACCATGCGAACGCCGTACACAACCATGCCGGCCGGACCAATCGCCACAACGCCGCCAACGTCACGCTTCAGACCGGATACCGAAAATCGTCCGGTTGAATCCGTCATTGTTTCCGCTACCAAACCGCCATGGGTGAGCAACTTCACCTGCATCCCAGGGGCTGGTGCAAGTCCCTCAGCCGTAATTGAAAAGATGCGACCGACGAATGCCCCGTCAGCATCCAGCACGATCTCGTGCGATCGGTTCTTGAGGATTTCTTCCGGGCTCAGCAGTCGAATTCGAGAAGGTGGCTGTGGTGCTGCTGGTGCGGAACTGAGCGGTCGCGAAAGAATCGAGGAAAGTCCGGAGTCACCGTCCAGTTCCTTTCGCTCGTTCTCTTTCTCCGATTCTGCCGCAGCGACTCGCGATTCTTCAGCGGTCCCCGGTTTTTCCTCAGCAGCACGCAGCACTGGATTGGCAGAAACCAGTGTCGAGGCAAACAGAGCTGCCGCCGAAATTGTGGAACGAAGGGAGTACGATCGCATGTATTTAGTCCCGTGAGCATTAGCAGAAAAAGCTTTGCACGGGGAAACCCTCAGCCCCGTCAACTGTACAGCCGTGATTCTCAGAAATTTTCTTAGGGATTCCCGTGCAACATTCTTGTATTCGTTACAACTGTTTTTCAAGAGTAATCGATCGTAAATTTATTGAATCAGCGTAAATAGCCAGAATTGCCCAAATTCCGCATTCGGCGATGGGTTGGTGGATGTTTGCCTGACCTTCGGAGGTGGAGTGTTTTCCCACCGATCCTCAATAAGTCTTGCCCGTGGATTTGTGGAATCACAAAAAAAATCCGCATTCTTTCGAATTTTCAGGCCACCCGGCGATGCCATAGTGGTCGATCCGCCAAAATCATTTTTGTTGCCTGATTCTCCGCGTTCACATTTCGAAACACCCGGTTTACTCAATGCGTATCACCACATGGAACGTCAACGGCATCCGAGCCGCAATCCGCAAGGGTTTTCAGAAACATCTCGAAGAAATTCGACCTGATGTGCTGCTTTTGCAGGAAGTGCGGGCTTTACCACATCAACTTCCTCCTGAGTTCGAACACCCCGAGGGCTGGCATGTCGTCTGGAATCCGGCCACTCGTCCCGGATATTCCGGAACAGCGATCTGGTCGCGATCTCCCATTGTCCTCCTGAGCACTCATGTCAGTTCCGAATACGCGGACACCGAAGGTCGGTTGATCGAGGCACGAATTGACGGACTTGATTTTGCCTGCGTCTATCTGCCCTCGGGTTCTTCAAGTCCCGATCGGCAACGTGTCAAGGACTACTGGCTGACGCTGTTTCGTCAGTGGATTGCTCATCGAACTTCCGCCGCACCCTTCTTCTTCGGTGGCGATATCAACATCGCGCACACCGAAAAAGACATTTTCTACGCAAAGTCGAACGAGCAGACGTCTGGGTTTCTGCCCCATGAGCGAGCGTGGTTTTCCGAACTTCTGCAGGATGGCTGGCACGACCTCGTGCGGGAATTCCATGGAGATCTGCAGGGCCCCTATTCGTGGTGGTCCAATCGCGGGCGTGCCAGGGAACTGGATCGAGGCTGGCGGATCGATTATCTGATGTGCAACTCTGCCGCGCGACCCTTGTTTAAAGCGGCGACAATTCATCGTGAGGCCGCGATGGAGGTCAGTGACCATGCCCCTGTGTCGATTGATCTTCACCTCCCCTGATTTCGGCATCCCTGACTGTTTGAGTCCACAACATGAATTCCGCAGCAACGTTTCCTGACGCTGATGTGCTGATTGACCCGCGTCCTATGACGGGGGCGTTCAATATGGCAATGGATGCCGCTTTGCTTGAACTGGCCGCCCGCAGGTCCCGTTCCGTGCTGCGGATCTATCAATGGTGCGAACCCACCGTCACTCTGGGCTATTTTCAGGCGGCGGAGTCCGGGTTGGTGTCTTCTGCGAACCCGTTTCCGGAACTTCCCGCTGTTCGCCGACTGTCCGGCGGCGGCGCTATTCTGCACCACCACGAGCTGACCTATTCCTGTGTTCTGCCGGATTCGCACCCGGTTCGGGAAGAGCCGTCTTCGCTGTACGTTCTGATTCACCGCGCTCTGATTGAACTCCTGGCAGAATGCGGGGCGCCGGCTGGTCTGCGAAGTGAAGTCGGCAGCACGGAGCCGGTCGCTGCGGAACCTGCGATCACCCATCCCCCCGCACAAAGAAATGCGGAACCCTTTCTCTGTTTTCTACGATCCAATCCCAACGATATTGTGTCCTGCTCCGGCCCGAAACTTGTCGGAAGCGCTCAACGTCGTCGGCGGGGCGCAATTCTGCAGCATGGCAGCATTCTGTTGCGTTCATCACCATTTGCACCGCAACTCCCCGGTCTGCAGGATCTTCATCCTGAGTTTCTGCTTTCCCGATTTACTGAGCACCTGCCGACGAGGATTGCCGAGGTGATGAGTTGTCGGTGGGCATTTCGGGAAGTCGTCGCTGAGGAAATTGCATTGGCAGAGCAGTTTCTGCGGGGCACCCCGGCATCATGATCGACAGCCGACTGCCGGGGAATGTGGCAGCCTGACGTCTCGTTTCGGCATATCAGACCTGCTGTCAGTGCGTCCCTCGAAATTCGGGTCCGAACGATCGGTGTGCAATGCGGACCGGAGCCGTTGGACGGTTGCTTCGCCGCTTATAAATGGCCCACCTTCAGCAGTCGTCTGAGTGAATCAGCACGAGGTTGCGATGAGGACCGCTGAAGACCGGGGCAGACTGCACGGAAGCCGCGCGGCTCATGTCAGCAACTCTGACACGACACGCGATTCTTCCACGCCCGTGAGTTTTGCATCAAGGCCCTGAAATCGGTAAGTGAAGCGCGCGTGGTCAATCCCGAGAAGATGCAGCAGTGTGGCGTGGACATCATGCACGGAGACCCGATTTTCCTCAGCGCGATAGCCGAGGTCGTCAGTTGCGCCGTAACTGAATCCCGGCCGGAAACCGCCACCTGCAAACCACATCGTGAATCCGGCCAGGTGATGGTCTCGACCGTCGCCCTGGGCCATCGGCGTACGGCCAAATTCAGACCCGAAAACAATAATCGTGTCTTTCAGCATATCTCGTTGTTTCAGGTCCTGAATCAGTGCTGCGACGCCCTGGTCAACTTCTCTGGCCGTTCCTTCGGAATGGGCTTTCACAGCGCCATGGTGATCCCAGTCCCGATGATACAACTGAATGAACCGCACGCCACGTTCGGCAAGGCGTCGGGCGAGCAGGCAGTTGGAAGCGAATGATCCATCGCCGCCTTTTGTTCCATACAGGTCGAAAACATGCTGAGGCTCTTTGCTGACATCCATCAGGTCCGGGACACTGGATTGCATCCGAAAAGCCAGTTCGTATTGGGTAATACGCGTGGCAATCTCCGGGTCCTCCAGTCGAGCATTTGCGAGTCCATTCAGTTGTCGAACGGCGTCCACGACGTCGCGCTGCTGCTTCTGGCTGACGCCTTTGGGATTTCCTGCGTACAGCACCGGGTCGCCTGAACCCCGGAATTCCACGCCCTGAAACTGTCCCGGCAGGAAACCTGAGTGCCACTGTCGAGCAGCAATTGGCTGCTTCTGACCAAAGCCGCCGGTGGAGACCATCACGACAAAGCCGGGCAGACTTTCGGTTTCAGCCCCAAGGCCGTACAGCAGCCAGGATCCCATTGCCGGTCGTCCCGGAATCATGGTTCCGGTATTCATGAAGGTGTGTGCCGGGTCATGGTTGATGGCGTCCGTGTGCAGGGAACGAACGATACACAGGTCGTCCGCACAGTGAGCTCCCAGTTTGGGCCAGATTTCGGCCAGTGACTGCCCGGATTGGCCCCACTGTCGAAAGGGATGCTGCGGTCCGAAACATTTCAGTTGTTGTCCCTGCAACTGAGCGATTTGCTGACCTTTGGTGACAGATTCCGGCATGGGCTGTCCATGCAATTCTGCCAGCTTTGGTTTGTGATCAAAGGTGTCCAGGTGAGTCATGCCTCCGGCCATATACAGCCAGATGATCCGTTTGGCTCGCGGGGCCATATGTGGCGGATTCAGTACGCCGCTCCAGCGGGGCAGAGTCGCCTGATCCTGCGCCAACACGGACCCTGGCAAAAGGGATGTCAGTGCCATGGATCCCAGACTGATTCCGCCGGTTTGCAGGAAGGAACGTCGTGCCACATGCTGTGGAAACTGAATCATCGGTCTGCCTCACCCAACCTGAAAACCATCGTTCCGAAAAATGAATCATCGTCGCCCGGCCACAGTGTGGCAGGCAACGTCGGCTGTTCAACGATCACCGCAAATCCGTACATGCAGGGCTGGACAACTTCGCACGTCCGGAAGCCGTTCAAACCCCGCCAACATCTAGTTCCTCGTTACCACCTCATGCAGATTCAGGATCACCCTGGCGATACTGGTCCAGGCCGCTAACTGCACGCGATCCACATTTTCCGCGACCGGTCGGGCTCCTACGGTCAGGATCGCATCGACAGATGCCGCGTCCGCTGCATATTCACCGCGATGACCGTTCAGCAGCGATTCCAGCACCGCAGATTCCTCGTCGGTGACATTTCGCGAGACAGCACGCTGAAAGGCATAATTCAATCGGCTGCGATCTGTCTCCCCGCCTTCCTGCAGTATTCTCTCCGCCAAAGCACGAGCGGCTTCCACGTAGGATGGGTCATTCAGCAGCACAAGGGACTGCAGCGGTGTGTTGGATCGATTCCGGTCTGCCGTACACTCTTCCCGGCTGGGTGCATCAAAAGCCAGCAGGCTGGGGTGCAGATACTGACGCTGCCAGTGAGTGTATAACCCGCGACGATACAGGTCGTCGCCATTGCTGTTCTGCCATTCCCGCGTTGGGAAATTCAGGTACGCCCAGTACCCGGCAGGCTGGTACGGACGCACACTGCGACCACCAATCGACCTGACCAGCAGACCGCTGATTTCCAGTGCGTTGTCGCGGACCAGTTCAGCGTCCAGCCGAAATCGTCCCTGACGGGCTAACAGGCGATTGAACGGATCCTGCTCCTGGAGTGATTTTGAAACCAGTGAGGACTGACGATAGACACGACTGAGCAGGACGGCCTTGATGGTCTGTTTGAGATTCCATCCGGACAGGCGAAATTCCGTTGCGAGGAAGTCCAGCAATTCCGGATGCGTCGGCCATTCTCCCTGGGCACCGAGATCATCCAGTTTTCGCGACAGTCCGGCACCGAAGTACAGTTTCCAAAGGCGATTCACAAGCACTCGGGAAGTCAGGGGATTCTCAGGAGCAACGATCCAGCGAGCCAGGTCCAGTCGATTCAGTCGCCGATCGCCGACGGGTTCTGGCGCCAGAGCGGAGGGCAGGGCAGGAGTGACGACTTCGCCACTTTCATCCATCCAGTTACCCCGTGGCAGAATTCGCACCATCCGCGGTTCGACAGTTTCCGTGATCAGAGTCGATGGAATGGTGGCGTCAAGTGCCTGCTTCTGCTGCTCAAGCTCCGCCAGTTGCTGACGGACGGAAGCCAGTGCCGGAGCGATCGTTCGGTAATACGCAGCTACATCCCGGCGATGTTCTTCGGATCTTTGAACATCAGGAATTGCAAGTATCGCGGCAATCGCCGCCGGTGGCATTTCCGTGGCCCGCAGTGGCCTTGGAGCCGTGGCTGCCAGAATACGGAAGCAGCCAATGTTGTGGCCGGGATTATCGAGGTGCTGTTCCAGCTGCAGTGTGAAACTCCCGCCTTCGGGCAGAGTCAGGTCCATCACCGTTTCAAAGACTCCGGAATTCACCCGGCCAGCCTGTTCCATGATACCCCAGCCCCAGGTTTTTCCCTTTTCATCACCGTCGAGTGCCGCTGCAATCGCCCATTTACCCCAGGGGTTTGCCCCTGCAGCTCCAGTCTGTTCGTAGGTTGCGGTGGCATTCTGCAGAGGAACAGCCGCGTCCATTTCTGCGACTCGGGTTCTGGCGATCAGTTCCGACAGCACAAAATTGCCATTTCCGGCACGCCCCGGGCCTCGCTGCGGGAAACTGTCATCCGGCAGCACATCAATTCGCAGGGCCGTCACGGACGCAGGCAGCTCGTTGAATGTCAGTGTGTAGGTTTCGGTGGCCGGATTGGGGCCAGTGGCCAGAATGGCGCCGTCTGGTCGAGTTGTCAGGACGGTGCCGGACAATGCCGTCATGGCTGATGGCACAAGCGGTGTCCAGACGACCTGTGTCTTCTCCCATTCTGCCTGTGCCGCTATCAGCTCTGGTGTTTCGGTCTCCAGAGTCCGACTGGTCTCCTGCAGTTGACGGTCCAGCTCGGCCAGCCGGACTTGCTGTGCCGGAGACGGCGCTTTGACGAAGGGGCCCCAGTTTCCATCGGAGTTTGCGCCGGAGTACAGGCCGCGTTCCCGAATGTCCGCAAAGAATGCTTCGAAACGATAAAAGTCCTTTGTCGTCAACGGATCAAACTTGTGATCGTGACACTCAGCACAACCCAGAGTAATGCCCAGCCATGTTCCAGAGGCGTTCCGGACCCGCTCTGCGATGTATTTCGCCAGGTATTCCCGGTCCTGAACGCCCCCTTCAGCACTCATCATCCCGAGACGGTTGTACCCGGAAGCGATCTTCTGTTCTCGCGTGGGGTTCTCCAGCAGGTCTCCCGCGAGTTGTTCGATCGTAAACTGATCAAAGGGCTTGTTGGCGTTCAGGGATTCAATCACATACTGCCGAAACGGTGAAACACTCATTTCCTGATCACCATGATATCCCACGCTGTCCGCATAGCGCACCAGATCCAGCCACCACATCGCGAGGCGTTCTCCGAAGTGTGGTGAATCCAGCAGGCGATCCACAACCTTTTCATAGGCGTCCGGTGATGCATCGGATGTGAATGCGGCGACCTCGGCCGGTGATGGCGGAAGTCCAATCAGGTCGAAATTCAAGCGTCTGAGCAGAGTGACACGGTCTGCTTCTGCTGACAACTGCTGACCGTTGGCAGTCAACTGCTGCTGCACCAGTTCATCGACCCTGCCCGCGACTGCGTGAGGTGTGTGCTGTTGACCGTCACTGAGTTCGCTGCGAATTGGCAGGAAGGACCAGTGTCCCTCGTAGTGTCCCCCCTGTTCAATCCACTGTCGCAGCGTCTGAATCTGGCTTTCCGTCAGACTCTTGCCACTGGATGCCGGAGGCATATGCAGCTCCGGATCCATCGACAACACACGCTGCATCAACGGGCTGTCCTGAGGCTTGCCAGCAAGAATGGCTCCTCCTTTGCCGTCAACTCCGTGCAGACCGGCCTCGGTATCCAGACGCAGATCGGCCTCACGTTTATTGCGGTCCGGACCGTGGCAGAAAAAGCAGTTGTCTGACAGAATCGGCCGGATATCACGGTTGAATTCGAGTTTTCGGGGGGCTTCAGCGACTGGGTCATTGCCCGCCATGACCGGTGCTGTCAGTAACAACAGGAACGCAGGAATCATGAAGCAGCGAATCAACATAGGGTGACCCCCGGTGGCAGGCTTTTCTGAAGCACCCGGGGGCGAGTTCGTGACCCGTGTGACGTCACTTTTTGACGCGGATCATTCAACTCGGGCTCGGGCGCGTACGGAACGCGGTTCAGCCGGGACTGAATCACGTCCCGACTGCCGGATATTCTGAAGCAAAGCGGGCGCAATGTCCAGAACTCAGGGTTCTGAGTTCATGGTGATTGAAATGCAGGGACGTCCCTGTGTCACTGCCGGGTGACCTGCAGGAGCCCCAGGTGACGCTGGTGCGTGAGTTCCTGATTACCGTTGCGGAAGCCGTTGCTCGAGTCCCGTGCAATTACGGACAACCGCCCCGATTTGGGTAAACATCATTTTTCCCGCTTCAGGGTGCCTTTCTGGACTTCTTCAACCACCTTCGCCAGCACAGCAGCATCCTTCGACTGAATCACATGGGCGATCCTGGAGGCGGGCACCTTCATCCGTACCATCAATTCTTCTGCCGACTCCCACATCTTCGCCTGCTTTTTGGGTGGGGCGAGGTACAGGTTGGTGACCAGTTCTGCCAGTCGCTGCTCGTCGATCTGGTCCCGATTGTCGTAGTAACGCTGAATCACCTTCTGCTGGTACGCGGAATAATCCTGTTTGGACATGAACTCCGTTCTCCTGAAGTGACCTGTGAGCGTGTCAGAGTGCTTTAAGTTTTGCCGACACGGCAGATCCGCCTGTCCTGCAACTCTCCTGATCAGCAGCGCGGGCTGACAGTCCTCGTCCCGGGAATTCCCTCAGTCCACGGGCAGACCACGCTCTATTCGAATCCGTCGAACTTCGGCCAGCACCGCCTCTACGATCATCGAATTTCGAGCAATTCGGATGTACTGCGTGAAATTGACGGTGAGATTGACGAGCCATGTGGCGATGGCCATACCAAAATGCAGTGCAGAATCAGAAATACCTGTTGAATCCATCAGCGAGACCGCCGTCGCTGGGTCGGCCACGGCTCCCAGACAACCCGTGGCCATCACCATGAGGAATGTCACCATAATTCCGGGGAGAATTCCGTACTTCAGTTTCTGGTTTTGCCGGAAATAGTCTTTCGGCAGGCTGTAGGCCTGTGAGGTCTCTTCCAGCCAGCGTCCTGTGCCCATGAAGTAGGTGAAGAGCAGGGCATGCACAAGTGTGACGCTGGTCAGCGCGGCCAGTCCGATCAGCAGGTGCGTACCGATTTTGGAATTTACCTCCGGATCCAGCCCGCCCAGTGTCATGGGGTCGCCAACTCGCAGCCCCAGAATAAACGCGGCAAGCATCGACACGTTGGCCAGTGCAGCCAGCGTCAGGAAGATGCGTTTCATAAGGTCCTGCCCGACTGATTTTCAGCAAAAAAGTGTCGCTCGATGGGTGCGACGAGTCGACGTCCGGGTTACGGGATCGCTGCCGCGGTGCTCTGGCTCTTGTCCGCCTGCAGGGTATTATCTCACCGTTTGAGTGATCGAACATCGACGAAGATCTGGAAATCGCCCAGTTTCCCGTTTCCGGCGAGCAACGAAAGGGCCGTGTGAAAACCATCGGTTTCCACACGGCCCGCGAGCGTGTTCAATGCCAGGTGTCGCTATCCATTGGCAGAGAATAATCCTGATCCGCAGGGATCCAGCCGTCGGATACGGCGGGGCCTGTCCCAATCAGGGATTCAGCACCATCGACGTCTTCTGCTTAACGGTCTGCTCCACCTGCTGACCGAACTGACGGATGGAGATCTCCATCGTCAGATCCATGTCTGATCGGGCAATTCGACCGGTGGCGATATCGAAAGCCACCTTTCCTCCGCCGTCCGCTTTCTTCAGAGTCACCTGCTGCGGCTGACCTTCCTTACTCTTGATACTGATCGTTGGCTTCATAGTGATCTGCGCCAATCCAGTGGCAGAATCGTTGCCGGTGTAGGTCAGGACCGAAGAAATGGTCATGATGCCGAACTGCAGGTCGACGTTCTGTGTATTCTCCCAGGAATCGCCCTTTTTCACGGCTTTGTCGGGAAGCGTCACTGCGGACTGTGTCATGATCTGCTTCAGCGTTTCTTCGTTCATCACACTGGCGCCACCACTATTGGCCAGTGACTTGATCACCGGCGGTGGAACTTCCACGGAGGCGATCTGGCCGGTGGGTTTCATGGTGACCGCGAAGTTCTCGTTGATGATCTTGCTGAAGACGTCCGCCATGGTTTTGGCGATGGCCGAATCCGGTGGGTTGCTGTCGCTGGAGTCGTATTTGAAGCCACCGATCAGTCCGCCGTCAGACGACACCTGAACGCGCTCAATCACCTGGTTCATCGTCACATCACCATTGGCTGCCACATCCTGGATCTTCCAGGCCATGTCCATCGTCTGAGCCATTGTGAGGCTCTGCTTCTGGCCGGCAACCGACATCTGCATATCAGTCGACTGTGTCACAACATATTTGAGTGACTCGCCGGAGGAAAACTTCCAGCTCAGTTTTTCCTGTGCCATAACGCCAGCAGACGACAGGATAGCGCATCCAAGGATCGCCAGAAAGGAACACAATCGCAAACGCATCGATTTCTTCTCCCACGAATGAATTTCACGCTCATGAACGAATGCAGACAGCCACTTCACCTCCCTGCCAGCGTCCACACTGTCCTCAATCATAGCAGAAGCGGCAATTCCTGCAGAAGACCGATTTTTGTTTCCCTTACCCCCCGCCTGAGTCAGGGTTCAGCCCTCGCATACCGACATCGCACCGGAATACGTTGATTTTGCGGGCGGAAAGGCCACTCCGGAATTGAATGGCCCTCGGCAACCGGTCAGGTAAATGTGTTCCCCACGGGGCCTGGCGCCACCTGGTTCACTGCGGGGAAAAATCTGCAAAGAATCCTGCTTGATGCGAGGCCTTCGTTTTCGTTTCTGAAACTGTGGCCGTGATTTCTGCCAAGTCTCGCGTTCGTTTTTGATGCTCCCAGCCGCAACACACGGAACTCGTTCGGTCTGTCCAACCCGGACATTCAGAAAACAGCGAATCAGGGGGCGGAAGCGGGCCCTGGACTCCGTATCCCGCTGCGCCTGCCGGAACAAGTGCGCAGCAGACGGTGTTCTCGGTGTCGGTGTTCTCGAAGGCCACCGATCCGGGGCTGCAGCCATTCCGACATGGATGCGTATTCACCAGACCCATATCTGTTCTCACTTCTCTACCTTTGTCCTGTGGGAGTCCGCGATGTCACGCAGATCAGTTGTCAGAGGGCCGCAAGGCCGAAATCGGGCCGGATTCACCTTGATTGAACTGCTGGTGGTGATCTCGATCATTGCCACACTCATGTCACTATTACTGCCATCCATCCAGGCAGCCCGTGAAGCGGCTCGGCGAACACAGTGTCTGAACAGTCTGCGCAACCTCGGACTCTCCTGCCTCGCCTACAGCGAAACACATCGGGGGCGAGCACCGGCGTATGGCACGTATCACGGCACTGACACCAACGGCAACCTCCTGCGAGACGGATTGATTCCAGCCTACAGCTGGGTGGTGGAGCTGCTGCCGTATTTTGATCAATCCGCTGTTGCTGACCGCTGGGATAAAGCCCAGGAGTTTGCAGGAGTTAGTTCACGGAACACAACGTTGTCGGCACTGAACCTGCCTCTGCTGACCTGTCCCTCCGATGAAACCGCTCAGGATCAGAACGGAGGATTGTCCTATGTCGTCAATTGCGGAGTTGGTGATTCGGGATTTCTGGTTCCCGAATTCGCTCCCCGCGCCCATCAGGAATTACCGCATGGGTCTGTCAGTGAGCCCTTTGCGTGGGGTGGCGTCACTCGATTGACACCGACGACGATTGCCATCACCGCCGAGCTGAATCTGTTTGAGCCGCGCATTGAACTGGATGAACTGGAGAGTTTCATGCCGCCGGTGCCACCGATTCAGGGACCTCGTGGTACCGATCTTCGCAGCCTCTATGATGGCAGTGCCAACGTCATCATGATGTCCGAAAATAATCGTGCAGGAGCGAGCGTTAGTCCTTTCTACTCCGCCAGATCGTGGGCCGATCCTTCCGTCCTCAGTTGTGGCTTTGTTTTTCCATGTGACATATCCCGCGTGTCTTATGTCCCCGAGATTGCGATGTATCCCGATACTTCGAAGGGGTCGCCTCTGATCAATCAGACTCGTAACGCCGTAGACGGCCAGGCCCCGTTTCCCAACAGTCGACACCCGGGAATTGTGAATGTGGTCTTCTGCGATGGCTCGGCCCGCCCACTGAATGAGCACATTGATGTGTCAACATATGTCGCACTGCTGACTCATTCCGGTGCCCGCACTCGCCCGTTGGGAGGTTCGGAAGGACTGCTTTCCGGGACCGACTTCTGAGACAAAAAAGGGGTCAGGTCTCATAAAAAAAGAGACCTGACCCCTTTTTGTGTTCAGGACAGACGCCACAGACGACGCATGATCCATTCAAAGGCCAGCAGTCCGACACTCAGGTACATCAGCCATTGCCGGTCCCAGAGTGTGCGAAGCTGTTCGTCTACGACGACTGGCTGGCTTTCATCATTCAGCAGGGAGGGCAGTTTGCCGATCTCAGCAAGTGGCAGGTACTGTCCGCGCGTATCCTTCGTCAGGTTGGTAAGTACTTCCACGCTCTGTACGGGATTGAGAGATTCAAGGGAAGGCAGCACGACTTCCAGAACAGACTGGAGCACATCCGGGGATTCAGGGACGGGCACTGAGATCCGATAGGTTCCCGGTCGCGTGGGGCGAAAACTGACACTGAATTGTCCAGCACCACGGCCGTCGGAGTTTAGTCGGTCCGGAACGGCAACCGGTTGTCCGTCGGGGTCAAGGATCGTGACGGAAACCTCCTGAGAGGCCAGCGGTTGCAGTTGCGAATTGTACAATTGGGCGCGAATTGTCACCGCCTGACCCGGGTTGACCTCAGAACGGTCCAGCAACAGCATTCCGCGAGCCGTCCCACGACTACGCCGTCCCTGTCCGGCTTCGCGAATCAGACTGGTCCAGAATCTCTGGTGTCCCTGTGGAGAGATTTCTCGCAACCGCCACGTTTCCGCAGACCCCAGAAACAAGGTCCGACCGGCACCGTAAAACTGACTGACAAGAAACGGCGGGATACCGATGTCCGTGCGCGCCCGCGGATTGTCATACTGCAACAGAACAACCGCTCCATCGCGCAGCCCCCGGATGGGATAGGATCGGTAAATCCCCTTGAACTTTTTCCAGAGGTCCACACTCGTATTACCGGATTCTTCTGCAATCTTCAGAAACTCTGTCACCCGACCTTCCGGCGTGGGTAGAACAGGCCATGGCTCTTCGGCCCCCTGAGATAACTGCACTGCCGGAGCCAGCCGATTGAGCAGCACCGGATAGAGCACGCTGATCTCGCGCAGGGCGTCTGCGTTCTCTGCCAGCCTCGGGGTAAAGATCTCCCCCGCTACGATCACCAATCCGCCGGCATGCTCCGAGACCCAGCGGTTCAGAAAGGTCTGCTGAGCAGGAGAAAGACGGCTCCAGTCCGGGTCGAATGCCACAACGACATCGTATTCAAACAGTTCGGCTTCCGTTGCGGGGAATCCCGTCAACAGTCGGCGAGATTCCTGCGACACCATTCCCGCGTTTTCATCGGTGACGGACTGAAGCCAGACATCCGATTCTACGCCACTGTGTCGAAAAAGCGTATTGCGTACGAATTGGTAGTCCCGCATCGGACCGCTGGAAATCACCAGTACCCGCATTTTCCGATCGGTGACTTCCACCGTCCTCCGACGCTCGTTGTCTTCCAGTGTCATTTCCACTGCACCGCCCGCCGCCTCGACACGAGCGACAAATTCGTACTTTCCAGGGACTGCGAGCGTCTGTGTAAATCGGATTGATGTGGGTAATGCTTCATTTTCAGGCGTCACAGTCTGCTCGGCAATCTGACGCCGATCGGTTCCGTCACCCTCGGAACTCTGCTGGAACAAACGCACCGTTGCCGCCTGTCCCTGCAGACTCGTGCCCTGAATCATGACGTTGATATCGAACGGATCTCCCTGATGAACATCCGTGGGGGACTGCATTCCGGCAATCCACAGGTTCATCCTGGGTTTCAGGCTGCCAACACCCACACTGATCAGTTTTGTCCCGGAACGCTCTGCACGTGTCCTGGCAGGTTCAATCTCAAGCCCCGCGTTGCTGCCACCGTCCGACAGCACCACCACGCCGGCCAGAGTCCGACCGGAAAGTTGACCAATCATCTGATAAATGGATTCTCCCAGCCGCGTCTCGGATCCACGCGGCTGCAGAAGCTCACGCCAGCGGTTCAGTGTGGCTGAATCCGGAAGGGCTGCAGCGTCAGGGCTGGCGCTGGTGTCCAGTGTCACCGTGGCGGATCTGCCGGCGTTGTCGGAAGCGGCTTGTTCCGGCTCAGCGGGCGCCGAGGTGGCTTCGGGCTGTACAAATCGTACGTTCTCGTTACTCACAACAGCCCACGGCCCCGCCAGTCCATTGTCGAATGTGTACAGCGTCACCACATGTGTCTGACTAAGCTCTGAAAGCAGTCCGGATTCCACGAGGCTGCGAATCACCGCCTGTGTACGGTTCTCTTCGCTGGCTGGTGGTGCTGCGGTCGAGGCCCCGGTGGTGGTTCCCGTCTTCGGGGACGCTACGGAATCTGCTGCCGGCCACTGCATCGACAACGATGTGTCCACAACAATCCCGATTCGAGATTTCTCGATGCGGCTGAGCTGGGTACGTCGCTGGGGGTTGAGCAGGATCAGCAGCACGCACAGCAGAAGCAGCAGTCGCGGTACCAGCAGCACGATCCTGGCCGGGCGTTTCAGAAACCGCGAATCCCGCAGCGACGTTCTGATCGTGATCCCGAATAAAGCAACCAGTCCAGCGAACAGCAGCAGTATGGACCATGTGGATTCGGGCAGGTCCAGTTCTGTGGTCTGAAACGTCTGAGTTTCAAAGTTAGCAGCCTGAGCGCTTTCAGACACCGCTGTTGTGGATGGCCCCCCCACTTCTGTTGCGGGACGAGCCTCCGACGCCTGAGTCTTCGCTGCGGAAGTTTCGCCAGTCTGTGCCGACGACTGCTGCAAAAAACTCATCGGATCACCTCCGGATGAAAACTCAGCTGCAGGGAAATCAGTTGCTCAGCAATCAGGATCACAACTAACAGGCCCAGCAGGACCCAGCGCAACTCACGACCTGCACTGGCACCTCCCAGCGCCGTCGCCGCATCAGCCGTCAGAATTCGCACATGAGACAATTCCGGGGATTGTGCGAACGGTTCAGCGGCAGCCAGAGTCAGTGCGCTCTCGGTCACCGGAACGTTCATCGCAATCGAAAGATCCGCAACCGCTCCCTCAGAGCGAAATCGCCGGATGCGATACACACCAGGACGCTCTGCCTGGTGAACCGTCACACCCAGCTGCACTTCTGCGGTGGTACCACCGGGTGAATCAGGTGTCTCGGGAAGATCCTGTGCCGGCTCAGACTTCCCCTGCTTCGCGCGGCTCGGGGCAATTGGTGATGCCTGAAGTCGGGCAAATGTGTCGGCGACAGGCTCCTCTCCCGGGCCTGCATCCGGCAGGTAAACTTCAACCGTATCCGTGTATTGAGTGGCAGGCCATTGCAGGCGCAGGGGTTCTGTGAGTTCCCGCAGCTCGATGCCATCGACTGCTTTCTGCAGGTACTGATGCAGCAGCAGATGCATCACAACGTACCCGGGGGCAGCAGGAGCGACCGGCCAGTTGCTCCACTGACGGCCTGCACCGACCAGAAAAGTCAGAATCCGTCCCTTACCCAGAGTATGTTCGAATGCCACGGGTTCGCCCGTGCTCAGTCGCATCAGTGTCCGAACTCCATCGGCACGTTCTGCGTCGTCGGGATTCCAGTCTCCAGCCACCTGAAACCAGCGTGCAATCTGTACGGTGTCCGGAAACGGGCTGTCGGGGGCGTTGTACACCAGAAAGATCGGATGCTGTTCGAAAACAGGATTCGCAAACGGCATTGCGTCGGTGGATTCTGAAGCCACTTCAGGTGCCGCCTGACGGATCGTTCCAAGGGGAACCGGAAAGAGCTGCGTCTCGGGAGCACGCAGGGTCTCGGTGTACCACGGAACGCTCGCCTGGTCGCCCGGGAACCATGCAATCCCGCCTCCGCCACGCACGTACTCGACCAGCAGCAGCACCACATCAGCAGGCAGGTCACGGATGTTCAGCAGGTAGACACAGTCATACTTTTTCAGTTCGTCCGCAGTCAGCGATTGTGACGCCCGAATGTCGGCGTTCAGTCCCGTCAGTGCCGGATCCGCGCTCAATGCGGCCGCGACGAATCCAGCGTCCTCCTGACGACCGTCATCGTCCAGAATCAGCACAGACCGTCGCTCAGTCACTTCCAGCACCAGAATTCGACGGTTGTCTTCCCGCAGCGCATCGTCCTCAAGCCGCACTTCCACCTGATGCCGTCCTTCCGTCTCCAGCGTCAGATCGTGGGAGACATCCAGTTCGCTGCCGGGTTCAATGTCCGGGATCAGCACCTTGCCAGGCAGAGAAGAACCATCCAGATAAACGGTACCCCGCAGACCGCTGACCCTGGACAGGCCGTAATTCCTGACCCGCAGAGTCATGCGCCATGGAACACCCTGAGCGGTTGCGAGCGTTTCTGAGGTCAGCTGGACAATTCCCACATTCGGACGTGAGTCTTCGTTGACCCGGATCAGGTCGATTCCTGCGCCAATCGTTCGCAACGCTTCCAGTGCAGCAGTCACTTCAGGGCGGTTGTTCCAGTCGGAAGCCCGAAAATCCGTCAGCACATGAACCTGTGGTGAGACACTGCCGTCAGCAGCCAGAATGTCTTTCGCGGCTGTCAGCCCGGCGATCGGAGTCGCAGCACGGAATGAGCAGGGCAGGTTGCGCAGCCGGGGAACAAACTCCTGAACGAAGGCACCGTCCAGAATTCGGTCCGAGACGATCGGTCGTCCGGGGTTGGTCATGGGCAAAATGGTCACTCGGGAAGCCCCGGCCTGACGACTGCCTTCCACGAGCATGGTTTCCAGCGTTGTCAGAGCCTTCTGAAAGACCGCATCTTCGCCGTCACGATCTTTCATGGACAACGAATCGTCCAGCAGTACGACATGATGAGCACTTGCGCCACGCAGCATCAACAGTCGTCCCGGATCAATCAGCAACCGGGAAATCAACAGGACGATCAACAGCACGGCGAGGATTCTCAGCAGAAGCTGGAGCAGCTGCTCAAGAATCAGCCGACGGCGATTCAGCTCTTCACTCTCCAGCAGGAACTCCATGGCCGCAAACCGGACTCGACGGTACCGGAGTCGACTGAGGATGTGAATCAGAATCGGCAGCAACACCAGCGCAGTCCCCGGCAGAAAAAATGCCGGATTCAGAAAAAACTGCGATAGTGCAGACATAGAAGTTGGGACTTAACAAGTCTTGAAATCGATATTTCACAAACACCAGACCGCCCGGGGTGAGCCGGGTCACTACGACTTCCAGGAACTGACAGCACGCCCACTTGTGACCGACCTGAAATCCCGAGGCTCATGTCGTGCTCCCGGGCGTTTCCCTGAACGGAGCCTGAGTCTGTGCCGTTTGTTCCCCGCAGAATGCCGCTGGTCTCCCTTTTTCCATCCGGAAGAATAGCAGACCGCCCGAAACTTCCCACTGAGCACCGCCCGAGTTGTGAAAACGGCTGAATTCCCAAGCCGAACCACGGAGCCCGGTGACCGGAACACAACCCCATGGATGTCTGCTGTCCGGGTGTTCGAGCTCGGCTGCAGAAGAGATCCCGGAACGTTTTTCAAGCTGACCTGATGGGCTGGCGGCCTGCCAGGCAGCACGCCATGACGAGCATTCTGAACGACTGCGTGCGCCCGGCGCAGGCGGTCAAACGGAGAATACGCCTTGTTGACGCAGCGATGCATGGAGCCTGGGATGGCGAAACGATGTTAAACCAGCAAATAGTCGCGTTTCGCTCCGTCGAAACGTGCGTCAATTTCTAAAGGAAGACTTGCGTTTTCGGACGCAATTCCGAGGTTGCGACTCCGAGCACGAGCACGAGCACGAGCACGAGCACGAGCACGAGCACGAGTATGAGTATGAGTATGAGTACGAGGATGGGAACGGGGTTACCGATAGATGGCTGGCCCCGGTTTACCCGGTTTGGGCTGGCCGGCTGGTTTGGCCGCCCCGCACGAC
>CAIYBH010000197.1 GCA_903924405.1 uncultured Planctomycetaceae bacterium
CCAGTTCCAGTACGTTTTTCAGAAAAACGTCCGGAGGCCATGCGGGGCGGTCCGCAATCTCCAAAGTCTGCAACAGACGCTCGCAGACCAACACCTGCTCCCGAGTCAACTGTTGTCGGTCGGCGGATTGTGTCGTCGCCACAATCATCAAACGCCCATGACGAAATGTCCACAGCCGCCACTGATACTGCGGTCTTTTTCGAAAGACTTTGGAAAGCCAGCACCCAATTCGCGGACGCCGAGACTCTCCAGTCCAAACATCGTTTTGAAGACTGCCCTTCAACGATGGCAACGGCTGTAACGAAACAACCTGCGGAAACAACAGACCCAAATCGGGAGCCTGCCGACGATTCTCGCCCCCCTCGGATTCGTCCCACCAAGATACCAGAGACAGCAGAACTCCAGATTCCTGCCGCTCCCCCTGCGCGTCCATCACCGTCGGGGTCCAACGGAGTTCAATCAGCGTCTGGTTTTGGGTAACTTCAATTTCTTCAGGACAACGGAACGTGAACCAGTTCGCCGGCCCCCGACACAACTTCCACGCCCCGGGCGAAGGTGTTTCTGAGATCTCATCAGGCGTCATAACACAGACTCCGGTTCAGAAGAATGACGCGGGATTGTAGTCAGACAATTCCGGCAGAAGCAAACAAATGCTGACCACTTCATCAGTTTTATGAGCAGCTTCGCGAAAAGAGTCGTCCTGAAAACGGAACTGATTGCGCATCCTCACGCTGTGGTAACTGCTATGCGAAAGTTTCACGACACCCACTTGCCCACCCAACAAAGTTCTCCCTGCCGATCCACGATTTCAAAACGCTATTCCGCGTTACGCAACACGTCTTCTTCCGAAAAACGTGAACCTGCCGACGAAAAAATCGACACAGATTTTGCTCTCAGCCCCCCCATTCTACCGATGCCCGTTGGCAACCGGCGCCGTTCAGAGTACCATAGTGGGCAGTTTGTCGTATCCGCGGGATCGGAGCAGCACCGGCGGCTTCCATAAAAAGTCCTGCCAGTGTTTCCCGGTCCAAACCCCATATCAGCGTTCCTCGATGGATCTCACCAGAAACCCACGTTGTTCCGGCCTCAATCGCCGCATGGCGGAAAACTGGAAAACCTGATTAGATCCCGGAGTTTTTCCCATGCAGGCACACCTGAAACAACTCGAACAGTCAACCCGGCGTCACTTCCTTGCAGGTTCCGGCCTCAGCCTCGGAGCTATCGCCCTATCGTCGCTGTCAACTGATCGAGCCGTCGCGGATATTGCCTTCAATCAGGCTCTGCCCCTCGAACAACGCAATCCGCCGTTCAGTGGTAAAGCCAAACGAGTCATCTACCTGCACCTCACAGGGTCACCCCCGAATCTTGATATCTACGACTACAAACCGGCTCTCGTAGCCCGCACCGGACAGGATTGCCCGGATGAATTCCTGAAGGGACGTACCTTCGCATTCACTTCCGGTGTTCCCAAACTACTCGGAACACCCCGCAAGTTTCAGCAGTGTGGCCAATCAGGATCATGGCTGTCTGATGCTGTCCCCAACCTTCAGCGTGTCGCTGATGACATCTGTTTCATCCACTCCATGAATACGGATCAGTTCAATCACGCCCCCGCAGAATTGCTGCTCTACACCGGATCGCCCCGCTCCGGGCGTCCGTCAATGGGATCATGGGTTACCTACGGCCTGGGAACGGAAAATCAGGACCTTCCCGGCTTCGTCGTGCTGATCAGCAACGGCGTCCAACCCAATGGCGGCTCAAATTCCTGGGGCAGCGGCTTTCTCCCCTCCGTCTTCCAGGGAGTGCAATGTCGGTCCAAAGGCGATCCGGTACTGTACGTTTCAGATCCTCCAGGTATGAATCGCTCCACCCGTCGCCGCTCCCTCGATACGCTGAAAACGCTGAATGAACTGCAGGCCGCAGAACTCGGACATCCGGAAACCACGACCCGCATCGCTCAGTACGAACTCGCATACCGTATGCAAACCTCCGTACCCGATGTCATGAATATCGGCCACGAAACGAGGCAGACCCTCGAGGCCTATGGCGCGACTCCCGGAGAAGCCAGCTTTGCAAACAACTGCCTGCTGGCCAGACGTCTCGTCGAACAGGGCGTTCGCTTCGTGCAACTCTTTGACTGGGGCTGGGACTTCCACGGCACAGGCCCCGGCGAAGGCCTCACCGACGGCCTGACCAACAAATGGGCAAAAACCGACAAACCGATCGCTGCCCTGATCGAAGATCTCAAACAACGCGGGCTCTTCGAGGACACGCTGATCATCTGCGGTGGAGAATTCGGACGAACCCCGTTCCGAGAAGGTCGAACTGCCGGTGGCAACGTCCTCGGTCGCGACCATTTTCCCGACTGCTTCACCATGTGGATGGCCGGTGGCGGTACTCGAGGCGGATTCAACTACGGTGAAACAGACGAACTGGGATTTGGCGTTGTCCATAACAAAGTCACTCCCCACGACCTGCAGGCCACAATCCTGCACCTGCTGGGCTTCAATCACGAACAACTGACATTCCGCTTTCAAGGACGCGACTACCGCCTCACCGACGTCCATGGAACAGTAATCGCCGACGTCCTGACCTGAACAACTCGCCAATCATCTTCTGAAACCGCCAGCAGGCCGCATTTTACCGACGGACACGCCTCCTGAAATTGCGCGTCGGAAAAATCCACCTGCTTAGGCGTTGCGCGCCTCATTCGCCCCGGCCCCGTACCTTTTGCACCCTCCCGCCATGCCTACGGGCTCTCTCACGCGGATCTCTTGTGCCGTCCCCCGCAAGAGAGCATCGCCTCCCAAAAGTAATCGGCCCAAAACCCCCTCCGGCATCCATCCACCCACTTGCCAGTTTCCGGTTGGGGCAATTGCAGCGGTTCAAACGGGTATCCACAATTTAATGACCTTAACGCCAACCCCGACTGCCGCGAAGCCTGCAAAAGGTGGCTGGAAACCTGCAAAAGGTGGCTGGCACCGTTCTACGGCCTCTATGCCCCCCCGCGCACATCGCAAATCCTCGCCACAAAACCATACAGATCAGTCACTTACACTGTTCGGTGCCATGCACCTTGGTCCCGCACCTTGGTCCCGCACCTTGGTCCCGCACCTTGGTCCCGCACCTTGGTCCCGCACCTTGGTCCCGCACCTTGGTCCCGCACCTTGGTCCCGTCCTGACTGGAACAGTACCGCTTCAGGGTGGATGGCACCGGTTTGAG
>CAIYBH010000198.1 GCA_903924405.1 uncultured Planctomycetaceae bacterium
CGGCCCGTCTTTGGGGCTGCAATCACAGAACGCTGGTCAGAGCGAGGGTCAGGGGTGAGGCACGGCATTGGTCCGCTGACTACTTCCGGACGGCTTCCTGGTCCGAAAGGGCGCGCAGGGTCTGCTGCAAAATCGTCGCTGCAACTGCTGGCGAGGCCAGGGATGACGGAGCCCAGCGTTGTCAGGAGATGCGTCTTGCCGACTCTCGTTGGTCCAATCAGAACGGCAGACTGATGCTGCTCAATGAACTGACAGTCGAACAGGCGGACAATTTTCTGCTTCGGAATTCGCTTCGGAAAATCGAATTTGTACTCAGCCAATGTCTTCACCTTTGGCAATCGAGCCTGAATGATGCGCCTCTGGAGAGCGCGCTGACGTCGAGCGGTCACTTCCATCGCCACCAGCGATGACAGCACTTCCAGCATAGAGCTGTTGCGACGAGCTGCCTCGTCCAGTGTTTCTCGATAATTGGCAGCGATCTGCGTCAGATTCAGTTCGGCAAGATTTTGGTGCAGAAGTTGGTGGAGCTTCGATTGATGATCACTCATTTTCAGATTCTCCTGCAATATCGGTCAAACGGTCATAAACAGCGGGATTCGGTTCTTCCAGATCCGTCTCTTCAAGCAATTCCTCACGGCGGGGACGCACCTGCGTGGGTGATGGCAATTCCCTCCGTCTGCGATCCTGCAGCAGAATGGTTTCGACGTAGGCCGCATCAAAGGTCAGCCATTGGTTGGCTTGAGTGATCGCAGCCACGACATCGCGTCGACCATAGGCATCGCAAAAAGGGGTCAGGTCTCTTTTTCAGCAGCTGAACAACCGTAAACCGCGATTTAACGGCCGGTAAACGGGAAAAGTAGAATGTCCCCTTTGCGATTTCCCCGCAACCAGCGGGAGGGCGAAGTTCCACCTGAGCCGCAAAACTTTCAGGCCTCGTCACTGTGTCCTGGCTCCGCCCCATCCATGTCTGGGGCGGCCCCCACAGCCAACTCCTTGTGGCTCACCGATGGCCCGTACTGAACGGACGTGACCAGCGAATTAGCGGCCAGAAAACGGGAAAAGTAGAATGTCCCCTTTTGCGATTTCGGAGGTGAACAGGTCATCCAGCAAGTCCAGTTCCTGCTGACTCTTCACCGGAATCACAGTGCCCTGCCCTGCGACTTGTGTCAGCTTCGGCGATTTGTTCGTCGCGTGGTCACGAGTCCCCATTGCAGGCTGAAGCACGATCGCGTCAGCGTCGAGGGCGATTCGAGTTGCCGCGGTGGTTTCCTCGGCAGTTGCCGAGTCGCTTACCGCAAACAGGTCGCCGACTGGTGTCCACCTACCAACGGTCGGGGCCACGTTTTCATTGATCGTTCGGTCGCCGGTCAGCAGGTCGGCCACACTGACGCCGCGACGCTGGCCGGGTTGCAGTGTTCCCGCCATGATCCGGTCCGGTGTCTGCTGACCATCCACGTCGCTCAGCCCCAGTACGTGGCCCAGTTCATGTGTCAACACAGTCAGCAGGTCCATCGTGCCGTCCGGTACCGTTTCGCTCATCGCACCCACGTACCAACCGTAACCCAGCGCGTCGTCGTCGAGCACAATTCGTGACGATCCGGTGAGGCCCAACGCGCCTTCGTCATCCAGATCGCTGATTTCAATGGTGGAACTGGTCAGTCGTGAAACCTGCTCGGCCGTTAACCCAACCGCTGTCCAGTTGGCGATCGCTCGCGCTTTGAATTCCTCGACAAGGGCCGGCGTCAGTGTTGTCCCGGTCTGTGTCAGCTGCTCCAGTCGTTGTCGGCTGCTGTCTTCCATGCCGTCCTCATCAAACAGCACACCGTCCAGCATCTGCGGGGCGACCGTCGGCAGTTGTCCAACAGTCGCAATCTCCAGACCGTTCACAAACCAGTAACCGGAAAAGCCCGTGGGGTTTCGCAGGATGATGTCCAGCGTTCCGCCGGACACGGCCACATTGCTGAATTCCAGCGTGGTGAAGACGTTGGCACTAAGCGCCGCAGTGGTCAGAGTTGTCGTTCCTTCCAGCTGCACCTGCAGTCGTGACGCTGTGGTCAGATGCCCTGAGTAAATACGGACGTCGTAGTTGCCATTGCCGAGGACATAACGGAATGTGGATGTGCTGTTGCGGCCGGACACTGAGTCGCGGTACAGATTGACCGTGCTGCGGGAATACCCCGAAGTGGTCGTCATCTGATTTTCGAGGGCCTGCGCGGTAAAGCCGTATGGCACTGCGCCGCCAACCTTGTAGATGGTCGCGCCGCGGACATGTGTGAAGCCATTTCCTGTGTAGCCTGCACTGCCGCCGAAGTCCAGTCGGGCTATTGCACTACCACCCGTTCCTCCGCCGGAGGTCGCGATATCCTGCAGATTCACGCTGCCGGATGCCGTTGCTGTTGGTACGGCCGACGAGGCATATTCGATCGGATCGCCGCTGGTACCAATCGATCCAGCGGTGGAGGTCAGCACGATCGTGGATCCGGAAACATTCAGGGCCGTGCTGTTGGCATCCGTAATGTTGCCGGAGGCACTGACGGTCAGTCGGCCACTGGCCGCCGACAGGGCTC
>CAIYBH010000199.1 GCA_903924405.1 uncultured Planctomycetaceae bacterium
CAACTCCCGTTGACGGGTTGACAACCACGGTCGGCAGTCCGGCAACCCGTAATACTGACATTCCGTGGTCAGAAACTCAAGGTCCAAATGAATTCGGGGACCTGAGAATGTCCCGATTCGAGTAAAAAAATGCACGGGGAGGGTCTGGTTCATCGATTGCAGAATTCCCGTCAGCAGCCGGAAGGATTCAGCCGACCGGCTACCGGTCTTTCGGCAGAAGCGAGACAAATTCGGCAAGAATTGCCGGTCCATTCTGGCTGCGACCCTCCCAAAGTACCAGCGCCCGGCTACTGCTCGACCCGGTCACGATCACTGGATCTGAGGCGTCACGGGCCAGCACAGCGGGGGCGTCCAGGCCCGGACGCTGCAGCAACAAGGCACCCACGCGGTCCGATGTCCAGACGATTGCATGGCCCTGAGAATTGCCGGCTACCCAGGGCTGAGTTCCGCGGCCGAGCAACTGTTCAGGTTCGCCTTCAACACAGCGGTAGATGGCATCTTCGCGTCGCCAGACTGTCAGCAACTGCCCGTCAGCCAGCGTGGTCAGCATGCCGCCATCCATCGGGCAGGCTTTCAGTTTCCAGTGTCCCCGCCCCAACGGACTCGCGGCAGAGAATGTCGCATTCTCGTCTTGCGCCTTCGTCAGGAACATATCACGGTCGCCGCTGAGAGCGTTCCGAAACATCACAACCAGTGATGAGCCGGCCATGATGGCTGAGGGGTGACAACATTCACAGATGCTTTTTTCCGGGGATCGATAAATGCGTTGATTCTGCTGCCAGGTGTGCCCGCCATCTGTGGATCTGCTGCCGTAAAGCTCCGTTCGCTGATCACGAAGATCAAGCCAGACACTCCAGACGATGTTGCCCGACGACGTCATCGCGTGCAGACCCTCGCGTGCTGAGGCCTCCGTGTCATTGACTCGGACTGGTCCCTGCCATGTCCGGCCGTTATCCCGCGAGTGCCACGCGAGCAGGTCACCATCGCGGCCTTTTCCCTGCGGTCCGCCAATCGCCGTAACCACGATCGCTGAAGGCGTGACGCAAATCCTTGGGCCCCGACGCATACCGAGTGACAGATTGGGGACTGTAAATGCCCGGACCGGCTGCGAGAACTGTTCACCTTCTCCAGTGGAGGAACAATAGAAAACGTCATTTCCGATTCCGAAAACCACATGAGCCGTCCCGGTGGCATCCACCGTGGCCTGCGGTTGCTTCGGAATTCCATCGGAACCAGCGGTCGCAACCTGAACGATTTCCGCGGCAGATATCCGAGCTGACGCCAGTAGCAGGCACCAGCAGGCTGCGGCCAGCATTCCTCTGCAAATGGCCGTGCGCCCTGTGAGCAGCCTGAATGGAGATGTCCAGCAAATTCGGGCCGCGACGTGCAGGTAACTTCGGCAGGGGGCCCCGTGTCGATCTGGCAAGTGATGCACCGGGGGAATCGGTGACAGGATGGCCTCAGATTCCGATTTATTCATGACAGCTTTCTCCGTTTTCAGGGAACGAGGCCGCGATACTCATACCGGGGAGCGACATTGGTCTCGACCGGGATTCCAGCAAACATTCCTGAGCACTGCAACCCGCTCTGAGATTAACGATTTCCGGTTGAACGCCGGCATGCAACCTCACACGCTGCCGGATCTCCAGAGATTTGGCAATCCTCGATCGATCCAACCTTGTCGTCCTGCCGAAGCAACTTGTGGCACAGGGTTTGCCACACCGTTTTGGTCACAGCGGGATACGATGAAAGCGTTGTGTTTATCGATCCGTCCTGTTGAGCAATTGTGGAAGGGATTATTGCTTGCAGGGCTTGGGTGGTTCGCGGGTTTTGTGTTCGTCGAGAAAAATTTTTTCAGTGCTGGGTGTTCGTTTTGATACGGAATTTTCACTCGGTTTTGATGTCCGCGTGTAGCTTGACACTGTGGTTTTCCCGTTACTGCATTCATCGTACGGGATGAGCCCACCGCGGGGCGACACGGCGCGAAGGTCTCGTGCACCTCTCCGTAACGTGTGATCGATCGCAGGCGGAAATCACCACGGGCGAGAATCATTGCCCGTTTAGTTGAGTTGTCATTCTGTCAAGTTTCGGAGTATTCATCGTGGCCAATCATGTTCGCATTCTCGGTCTGTTGCTCACGGGGCTGATTGCCTTGCCGTGTGCTGCGGACACGATCATGGTCGACGACTTTACGACGAATCTGACGTTTCGAAACCAGAATGGTTCCGGCACCGATGGAGTCTTCGGAACAGTGGTATCAGAATACCGGTCTGACCCCTTTTATCAGGTCGAACTCGGTGGGACGAACACTGCTCTCTGGCAGGATACCGGGGCGGGGATCATCAGCGGCACACGCAAAGTGTTCATGTCCATTACCAGTGAACCGAGCTCAGGAGCGTATTCCATCATCAAGGACGGGATGATTTCGGTGAACCCTGATGTGGACACAACGCTGACCAGTCTGAAGCTGACATACAACATGCCCTCACCGCAGAAGATCGATATTTCCAATTCCAGCTATTTTGTGATCCATTTTGAATCGTTTGACGCTTCAGCGCAGGGGAATTTGCGGGTGGCCGTTACCATGTCTGACGCCGCTGCCACCGCGACAGCCTACTTTAACAATCCGACTTTGTCGGTGGGTGACAACATCTTTGACCTGCGTGGAACCCCCGTCATGACTGCAATTAATTATCGGGCGGTGCAAAGCTTATCGATTGATATCAGTGCCACGAACACCGGGACAGAATTCCGCATTGAGAATTTCTCGTTCGTACACGTCCCCGAAGCCAGCATTCCATTCGGGCTAGGAGCGGCATTCACCGGATATTTTGCAGTGCAGCGTGTGCGCCGGCGCCGCGCTGCCAGTGGGTTACAGGCCTGACGACTACCGTGCGCGATGCCGATCACTCTTATGTTGACCGCCCAGCTGCCTGTTGATCGATGGAAACGTGCTGCTCTGAACGTTGTCCACACACGACCGACGACTCGTCCTCTGATTGTCACAAACCGTGCTGATCGGGTTTCCCTGGAAGCTGGGTATCCCAGGGTCGTGGGAACTCCCGTTTTTAACCTTTCGGTCACCGGACGCAGGGTACATCAGGATCCTGACTGGCAGGATGAGTTCCGTCCTGAGTGAACAGAGCTGATTGTGCTTTGATGAACTGCTTTTGAAATACACTCTGCAGTTCCGCCTTGCCAAAGCTACGCCACCTGGCCTGCGGGATTTTCAGCTGAGGCATAGTCCTTGTTTTGCATGGATACGCAGCGGATGCATCAAACGCGAGAGTGATTGCCAATCATGGAACGCTCAGCGCGGCCTTTGTCGTGCCGCGACCTTCACTCTCTGCTCCCCTGGCGGCAAGCTGGAAAAGTGATTTGCTGAAGTGCCTGAGTCGCACCCGCTTGAGGTCTTGCTTCCGGCCTGAAGGCGACTCGGCGTTTGTCGGCCCGGAAGGCGGTCGGCCATGCGGTATGAGCTTCAATCCCCCCCTTGCGCGGCAGGTGGAGTGCAGAGTTCCGGGCATGGCATTTTCAGAACCCCGGCAAGGATACTTTCGGTTCAGCGAGCAGCACATGGTCGGCAGCAGTGCAGACCGTGTTGCAAAAGCAGAACACCGCAACATCGTGATGTACCAAACGCTGCCGAATGACCACCAAGTCTATTAACTGCCGTGATCTGCAGGGGATTCCCTGAACGTAGGGTTTAACACCCATACTCAACTTGCTGTTTCTAGCGCACGGCCTAACCTTCTCAACACGTGTGTCAAATCTGTGATTCCGATTTGAGGTTTGGAATTGCTGCTGCACCAAACGCGGATGCAATGTCGCGATGGGGCCCTGCAATCGGATTAATCGCCATGATCCGCACAGAGCTGTGTGGGGGCATGCAGTTCAGAGTGGCAACGGGGGAGCGGAAGGTGACAAAATGTATCGTCTGAGAATTCTTCATGCGTCCCTGGTGATGCTGCTGGTATTGCACCAGACCGCTTACGGTGATTCGATTCTGTTGGATGATTTTTCCACGAATCTGACGCTGGGTAACGTCCGGTTTTATGCTTTAAATCCGGACGGTTCGATTAATCCAGCCGGCAGTACGTCCGGCAGCTCCGTGTCGACGGTCTTGAAGCGAGTGCAGGTTGGTTCGGGAAACATGGCGACATGGTCGGACGGGACATCTGCGTCGCCTGCAGCTGGCGTCCTCGGGGGTATTCGGACTGTCGAGATTCGCAATGACGATCTTAGCAATCAGGCCTCAAGTTTTAAGATCTTCAACGGCGTCATGGACGTGAATTCGCCCAGCGCGAACGTCCTGTGCCTGGCTTGCCTGATGTATGATTTCGGGTCAGCACCTCAGGATTTCAGAATCGTGAAAAAGATCATTCTGGATTTCACAAGTTTCGACAGGTCCGCCCAGGACAATGTGCGGCTGTCAATGTCTCTGTTTGACGGGCACAAGACTGCTTACGGTGTCATTGACACCAGCACTGCGACAGTTGGCAGCAATAAATTTTTTCTGACCGGTCTGACAAACTGGGGGCAGCTGAATATGGGCAGTATCAGATCCGTCAAGCTGGATTTCACGGCGACGAATCCGGGAGTTGACTTCAGGTTGAACTCCGTGGCTTTTACGCATGCTCCCGAGCCGAGTTTTTTCGGAGTTTTGGCAATCGTGATCGGGGTCGCTGTGATCCTGAAATCCGGAAAGCCGCTGTGTTCGCGACTGCGGCAGCCCTGTGCGGCTCAGGCCGTCTGACCGCGGGCTGTCTGACCGCGGGATGTGTGACTGCGGGTGGCTGATTGTGGTCGCATCCCGGTGCTCGGGTAACGCACTATGCGTTTGAGATTGTCATGTCTGGGTCCCGTGGCTGCATTGCGTGGGTATCACCAGACCGTAAGCAAAGCAGTGTCGTACCTGATTGATGTTTTAGCCATTGTGAGCCGTGGTGCCAGGGTTTTCGGCATTCGAGCGCCGTTGTGCCGGGCGTTTACGGGCCCAGTCAGAAATCTTCGATCTCACGACGTGGATTGAGTAAGCGGTGTTCGACACCGTTGGCGAGCGTCCGCAAAGAGGCGATAAAATCGCTGGGCGATTTGATCCAGACCGCTCGCAGCATGCAAGGCAGCCCCGCTATCATGTCTGCTGAACGCGGAATGCCAGCACCAGCCTCGATGGATGTGACGCGGCGTTCGCGGGAAAGTCGTTTCCTGGCTAAGGTTTGGAAAACATGTGGCGGGTTGTGTTTGGTCGATACAGTCGAGCGATTGCGCTGGCAGGCTGGTTTTTGCTGCCGCTGGTGACGCTGGTGGGCCTGAAGTCACTGGGCAGCAGTGTGAATGAAGTGCGGGACTGGTTGCCTGAGGGCTATCAGGAAACGATTGAGTATCAGCAATTTCTTGAGCACTTCGGTAACGACGAATATGTGCTGGTGTCCTGGGAAGGCTGCACGATTGAGGATGAGCGTCTGGATCAGTTTTCTGATCGCGTGCGGGCGGAGTTGCTCAGGGACGTTGTCACCGCTGAAGATGGTGTGGTGGGGAGAAATGCTGGGCTTGTTCGTCAGGTCTCGACCGGCCGTTCTGTACTGACGCAGTTGATGGCGCCGCCTTTGAAACTCACCGCAGAGGAAGCCGTGCGGCGTTTATCGGGGACACTGATCGGGAGTGATGGTCGCAGCACATGTGCCATGCTCTGGTTGACGCCGGAGGCACGTGGTGATGTGCATGGCACGCTGTCGACACTGCGACAGCTGTTGCAGGCCTCAGGGGTTCCGCCACAGGATCTGCGGTGGGCGGGGGCCCCTGTTCTGAATGCCGAGCTGGATGCAGCCAGTCTGCGGTCAATGTCCAAAGCGATTATTCTGAGTTGTCTGATCGCCATTATGATCGCGTGGGTTGCGTTCAATGATCGCTGGATCATTCTGATGGTGCTGGTGACCGGATTCTACAGCGCCGCGCTCAGTCTGGTCGTCCTGCCGGTGTGTGGCGTTCCCATGAATTCCCTGCTGATCACGATGATTCCCATGGTCTACACCGCGGGAATTTCCGGCGCGATTCACATGTGCAATTACTATCAGGAGGCGGTTCGCCTGCGGGCTCCCTCGGCAGCGGCAGTTCGGGCCATTGAGTGTGCGTGGTTGCCGCTGGCACTGGCGACGAGCACTACAGCGGCCGGATTACTGTCGATTTGTATGAATGACCTGCGGCCGGTGCAGCAGTTCGGATTATTTTCTGCCATCGGGATTGGTTTCAGCTGGATACTCCTGGTCCTGTGGCTGCCGGCAGCGTTGTCGATGCTGAGAGTTGGTGAACGGACGGAGTTGCCGCGGACGCTGCGGGACGAAGAAATGGGAGATGCACCTTTGCCGGAATTCTGGGTGCAGGCCGGGCGTCTGATTGTTCGGCACGGATCGCTCATCGCCGGGACTTGTCTCATGTTGATGGCCATCGCTGTGCCGGGTGTGGCCCGACTGCAGATCACGCTGGACCTTCTGGACGAATTTGCTGAGGACGCTGAGATTCTGCGGATGGGGGCCTG
>CAIYBH010000200.1 GCA_903924405.1 uncultured Planctomycetaceae bacterium
ACTGACAACGGCACGACAGAAATTCGCGTGGCAGGCACGAATATCAACGCGATTCTCGGCAGCAATCCCGATGGAGTGATCGGCACCAGTGATGATGTCGGGGCGAAGATCACGAATGCACGTCTGGGGGCAGTGCTGTACCGAACATCCGCTGGGGCAACATCTTACGCCGTGGATGCCAAGGGTACCGCGTCTCTCATCGGGGTCGATGGATTCACGCTGACCGGCGATCTGGCCGCTCGCGTGAATACCACCGGCGGAGTTGTTAGTGAAACCATCACCATGCCCAGCGGGGATCCTGTCCTGGTTGCTTTCGGGGCGACGGAAGCTGCAGCCGTGTTCAGTGGCACCGTCACGGCCGAAGCCAGCGGATTCGCCTCGATCGCCGGCGGATTCTCAGTTTCGAAAAGTGATTCTGTTCTGACCGTCGCAGCGTCTGATGTGACAGCCTTTGTCGGGGTGGGCAGCACGGGCGTGCGAGTCACCGATGGCGAATTGGGAGTTGTTGTCAAAACGGACACGAAGAAATACGCGTTGGTCGCTTCGGGCAACGTGGCCCTGGAAGGCGTGACGGGATTGACGGTCACCGGCACAGGCAGCGTCCGCATCAACAAGCTGGGCGAAGCGATTAACCAGACGATCACCACGCCAACAGGTTCTGTGGATGTCAACTTTGCGGACGGCACTGATGTGGTCCGCGTGCAGAGTTCTCTCAATGTGCAGTTTGCCAGCTTCGTGCAGGCGTCCGGGGACTTCCTGTTCGAAAAGCAGGAATCGGCAGGCCTGACGACGATCACAGCCTCGGCTTCGAATCTGGATGCTTTCCTTGGCGTCAACTTCAATCAGGCAGGGGAATTCGGAATTCGCGTCGACGATGCGGGTCTGGCCATTGTCATTGAAAAGGCGAACGGTGTTGATGCGAAGTTCGCAGTCAGCAGCCTTGGCGGAACCGTCAGCATTTCCGGGTTGCCGAGCCTTGATCTGGACGGGCCACTGAACATCGCGATCAACAAACTGGGCCATCCGATTGATGTGGACATTCCGACTCTGTCAGGTGTCACAATCCCGGTGGAATTCCCCGATGCCTCGGTGGTACAGCGACTGGCGGGCGATGTGTCGCTGTCCGTCGCCGGGTTCACAACGCTGACCGGTTCTTACGTGTTTGACCTCGACACTTCAGACAGCAGCCAGACCAAGGTCCGCGTCGCCGGCACAAATATCAGTGCTCTGCTGGGCAGCAATGCCGACGGTGTGATTGGCACCGCAGATGATGTCGGAGCGAAAATCACCAACGGCCGCATTGGAGCGGTGTTCTATAAGGGTGTCTCGGGCACAACGTATGCCCTGGATGCCTCAGGGACAGCATCGCTGGTGGGAATCTCGGGATTGACGCTCAGCGGCAGTCTGGCCGCGCGCATTAACACCACTGGCGGTGCGGTGAATGAAACCATCACGATGCCCAGTGGATCGCCAGTTGCGGTGGTGTTTGCGGCCAACGAATCGGCGCCGGTCTTCAGTGGGACGGTCACAGCCGAAGCCAGTGGATTCGCGTCGCTGTCAGGTGCATTTTCGATCTCGAAGAGCAACTCGCAACTTACGGTTGGCAGCAGTAACGTCACGGCCTTCGTGGGTGCTGGAACAGCGGGGTTACGAATTTCCGACGGTGGTCTGGGTGTTGTCGTAGACACGACGACAAAGAAATATGCGGCTGTGGCCAGTGGAGCGGTCAGCCTTGCGGGTGTGGATGCCTTTGAGTTCTCGGGGTCTGCGTCCGTGCGGATCAATACGCTGGGGACGTCGATTAATCAGACGATTTCGACGCCTGGGGCCGATGTGATTGTGGCGTTCCCGACGTTGGCCGACGTTCTGCAGGCGAGCGGGACAGTGGCATTGGGAATTTCAGATTTTGTGGACGCGTCGGCGACCATCAATGTCGAGAAGGTGACCTCCGGCGATGTGAC
>CAIYBH010000201.1 GCA_903924405.1 uncultured Planctomycetaceae bacterium
AGTCAGCCATGTATGTCCCACCCGGCGGCCAATTCGTCGGAAGCAGAATCAGATCTGCCCCCTGCAAAGCCAGCACGCGAGACGCTTCCGGAAATCCACCGTCATAACAAATCAGCATCCCGATCTGCACGCCCGCTGCCTCAAACACCTGAAACGGTCGATCTCCCGGTGTCGTGAACCGGTCAACACCCAGCCATGGCAAGTGCACTTTGCGGTAACTTCCAATCAATCCCGCCGGACCAATCAGGACAGCAGCGTTAAACACATCATTTCCGGATTTCTCAAGCATCCCGAACACGACGTGGGTTTTCAGCGAGGCACAAAGCTTTGCCACGCGATCCGTCGCCGGCCCGAGAATTGACTCCGCAAACGGCAGGGCCTCTTCCAGCGAGTCGAAACAGTAGCCACTGAGAAAACACTCGGGAAATATCGTCAGTCCCGCCCCTTGCCGGACTTCCTCATGCACCACTCGCTCCAATAGAGCCAGATTGGCTTCGGAATCACGAAAGACAACGTCCGTCTGTACGCAGGAGATTTTCATGCACGTTCCCTATTGAGGTGTCATTAAATGCCTGAGGACATCCCGACCTGAGGCTTCTGCAGACCAATGCCGCCAGGCCATCACCATCTCGCAGTCGGCCAGTTCAGATTCGACAGCTCGATCTGATCTGACAACCTGCAGATTCTGCCGAATTCCGCGGGCAATTTGATGTCCGGTTTTGAAAGGAATATCGATTAAAGCGATTCTGCGAAATCTGCAAACTGGAATCGCCGATGAACAGGAAAGAGTCCAGAGCTAATCGCCGGAAGTCAGAGCAATTCTGTTTCAGCGATCAGCCATTCAGTGGAAACAGTTGAAAAGGTATCGATCCGTGAAGACAACCTCCTCGCGACCCGGAATTCTGTTGTCCCTCGCTGCGGTATTCGCTTCGAGTGTGCTCTTCACGGGCTGTCAGACAACAATCGGTGGTCAGACGCTGCCGTCAGCAGATTATCTGACAGACGACGTGCAGTTCTACCCAGCGGGTCCCGAGTTCAAGTTGACCAACAAGGTTGAAGCAGCACGCAAGCAGGCCGTTGACACCGAGAAACTGCAGCAGGGCAACTGAAAACCGGCGATGGGAACACCTGCCGAAGCAGAGGAAAACATCAGCCAGCAGTGCCCCTCAGAGCCCCGCATTACCGGGACTCAAGCCTGAGGAATGATCCTCCAGGGCGACACTTACCAGAGAATCGAACACACGCAGTGAGCGACTCGGAGTTTTCCGGGTCGCTCATTTTTTGCTGCGCGTTCAATCTTCAGGTCCTGGAGTCGCAATGCCCCGGGAAGTATTCGGTACCCGTCACAACGCAGAGACTCAAACCTCCCCGGCCCTCGGACAAATGTACGGCGCCCGGTACTCACGAGTCAGCGAGGGATTGGCCTGGTCGTTGTTGGTAAAGACCTCGCGATCCGGGTCGAATTCCAGCAAGGCCCCGAGCGACAGAAAGTCCCGATCCGTTTCGACGCCATTTTTCTTCAGGTGCTGTACCGTCCGCTGCAATGTTGCCTGATTGTCATCGGGCGAAGCAAAGCTGCTGAGGGCTGCAGACAGATCGGCCACAGAGAGCCGATTCTGTTCGCCCATGTAGAAGGAAATGTTGCCGAGGTGGCTGACGGCCGCGGAGAGGTGGCCTTCCCGGACGTCGGCATTCAAATCCTCCACTCGGCGCGACTGACAGGCGGACACAAAGTTCCCGAAGTGGTTACCACCGCCGTTGAATTCCTTCACAAGATTCATGTCTTTGTCGTAAACGTAGCAGTGTTGATAGGAATCCTGCACGACAAATCCTTCGGTGCCGTAGAACACGACGCCCACCTTGTTGCCACTTTTGCTGCGGAAAAGTGTGTTCAACTCCGTATCATCGCTGTCGTCGACAGACAAGCCACGCGTTTCGAAGACGATGCATTTGTCACCGTAGTCGTATATCGAAACCTCCGTGTTGGCTGTATCCCCGGCATCGACATACGCAGCGTCCTTGCGTTCTGCCTGATAACCAAGTCGGCCGCCATAGGACAGAATGCGACTGGGATGCGTGTCGATTCCCAATCCCCAGCGGGCGATGTCCGTCTGATGCGGCCCCTGATTTCCCAGGTCGCCGTTTCCATAGTGACGCTGCCAGTGCCAGTCATAGTGGAAGTTTGGACGAGTACAACGGGGATCCGTCATCGTTGCCGGTCCGCTCCAGAGATCAAAGTTGACCGTTGCAGGAATGGCGTAATCTCCACGTGCACCGATACTGCGACGACGTTTGTAGCACAGACCTCGAGCCAGTCGGACCTCACCAATTCCGCCGGATCGCATAAACGCGATCGCCTCAATGATCGCCTGACTGGACCGACATTGAGTCCCAACCTGACACATTCTGCCGTATTTTCTGGCAGCGGCGATGAGTGCGGTGCCTTCGTAGACATTGTGACAGACCGGCTTTTCGATGTAGGCGTCCTTGCCGGCCTGCATAGCCCAGATACCTGTGAGTGCATGCCAGTGATTCGGAGTGGCTGTGCTGACGAGGTCCACATCGCCGTTCTCAAAAGCCTGTCGCATGTCGGCCACGGGCGTGGGGCGAGTTCCCTGCTTCTTCGCAATGTCGTCGCAGCGACGATTGGCGACGGCCTCATCGACATCCACGATCACACGGATTTCCGTGCGATCATCTTTCAGGAACTCACTGATGTGCTCCGAGCCGCGACCATTCACACCAACGATGGCCACTCCCAGTTTTTCATTTGCCGAAATACCAGCCCGACCAATGGCGGGTGCAGCCAGCAGCAGGGAAGACCCGGCGGCCGAGGACCTGAGAAAACGACGGCGATTCAGGCGAATCATAAAAAACTCCGGGAGGTAGGTGGGGCGGGTCAGGAATCATGGACACGACGTAAGCCATCAGGCGTCGTGCGGGTGCTTATCCCACTCAATTTCAGCGTTCGTTGCAAGTCACCAGCCCCCCACAAACGACCGGAAATCGCACCATGCAGGTCACAGCTATTCTTGTCAGACTATTGATTTCCGAGAGGACTGAAGGCCGCAGGGGCCACCTGAGACCGCCGACAAGACGGGACCAGCAAACGACCGACGGCCAAAAAAAACGTTCTCGAAGGACCTCGCCCTCGAGAACGTCATCTGAAGACCTCAGTACAGCAGCAGCAGTCCAAGGACTGCCGGGTGTGAATCAGACCAGCAGGTCCTTCACACACTCGCGCTCTTCACGCAGTTCGTTGACCGTCAGGTCAATCTTCGACTGAGCGAATTCCGTGTGCGTCTGTCCCTGAATGATTGAGACATTGTGACCATCGCTGGTCAGCGGGAATCCGACGATCAACCCGGGTTCAATCCCGTAGCTGCCATCGCTGCAAACGGCCGCGCTGAAGCAGCTGCCAGCAGGAGTCGGTCGGATAATGCCCTTCACTGTATCCAGCAACGCATTCGCAGCGGATGCAGCACTGGAAGCGCCACGCGCGGCAATCACGGCAGCACCGCGCTTCTGAACCGTGGAAATGAAGTCACCCTTGAGCCAATCGTGATCGGTGATCACCTGAGTCGCTGGCTGCCCATTGATCTTTGCGTGGAAGAAGTCAGGGTACTGCGTCGCTGAGTGATTGCCCCAGATGCCCACATTGCTGACCGCTGCCGTCGGGACGCCGGCCTTTTGCGCCAGCTGTGATGTGGCACGATTCTGGTCCAGCATCGTCATCGCGTAGAAACGATTTTCCGGAACCCCTTTCGCATTCTTCATTGCAATCAGACAGTTCGTATTGCAGGGGTTGCCCACCACCACGACGCGCACGTCAGGAGCCGCCGCGGAGGCAATCGCCCGACCGGTGCTGGTGAAGATCGGTCCGTTGATGCGAATGAGGTCACCACGTTCCATGCCAGCCTTGCGGGGAATGCTGCCGACGCACAGCACCCAGTTGCAGTCGCGGAAACCATCTTCCAGATGATCACTGTCAGCCTTCACAACTCCGGCCAGAGTCGGGAACGCACAGTCATCCAGCTCCATGTGCACGCCGTCCAGCGCCTTCAGAACGGGAGGCACTTCCACGAGATGCAGAATCACCGGCTGATTCGGCCCGAAAACCTCTCCCGATGCAATTCGATAAATCAGAGAATATCCGATCTGACCAGCAGCGCCTGTGACGGCAACACGAATGGGAGCGACCATGAAGGAACGTACCTTTACTGAAGAAACATCAGAACCGAATGCGGCGAGACACGCCGCTCCGGAAACACACGTATATTAGAGAGCCCACCGGACGGAATTTCAAAACACCGGAATCGCAGCCGCTCAGAAATGCTGTCGATGAGAATTTCAGCCTGCGGCTCCCCAACAGCCTCACCCGGCAATCCAGCCGCTCCCCACCCCGTCCGCCGTGCAATCACCACACCGCATTCTCGACACTTTTCGGTGAAAAACGTGGCTTCCAAAACAATCTTTTTTCCCGCGGAAAGGGCTTTTTCCCACGAATGGAAGTGCTCGCGGCCTGCTCGCTAACGATTCGAGCGCAGGTTGCTAGAATGGAGCCCCGTGGAATGAGGTGTCCCGGGGGACGGGTCAAATCCGTTGCCGTAGGGAGTGTCACCAACGCGTCAGCAATCGCGCTTTTCCAAAGGTCGTAGTTGCCGAGGCAACCCTGGCGAGACTCTCGCGCCCCCTTCCGCGTTCGCATGTCCTTTCGTTCCGAAACTGGTTTTGGTCGACTGATACTTCAGCAATTGATTGGGAGATTCTGGTTCTATGACACCTCTGATTATGGCCGTGAACGCACGGGAGATTCTGGACAGCCGCGGCAATCCAACGGTGGAAGTGGAAGTTCATCTGGAAGACGGAACTGTCGGACGCGCTGCCGTTCCCAGCGGTGCCAGCACCGGGGCTCACGAAGCCTGCGAACTCCGTGACGCCGACAACAAGTCCCGCTACCTCGGCAAAGGCGTCCTGCAGGCTGTGCAGAACGTCAATGAAGAACTCAGCGACGTGCTGCTCGACATGGATGTCATGGACCAGACGTCCATCGACCTCGCGATGATCGATGCCGACGGTACCCCCAATAAGTCTCGCCTGGGTGCCAATGCGATCCTGGCCTGCTCTCTGGCGTCCGCTCATGCCGCTGCGTCCGTCTGCGGGCTGCCACTGTTTCGCTACCTCGGCGGTGTTGGTGCCAATCGTCTGCCCGCTCCGATGATGAACATCATCAACGGTGGCGCGCATGCGAACAACGGGCTGGATATCCAGGAATTCATGGTGATGCCCCTGGGATTCCACACCTTTGGCGAAGCCCTGCGTGCAGGCGTCGAAATCTTCCATCACCTGAAAAAGGTACTCGCCGGCAAGGGACTCAGCACCGCCGTCGGTGACGAAGGTGGTTTCGCCCCTGATCTCAAGACCAACGAAGAAGGTCTGGAAGTGATCATGAAGGCGATCGAAAGTGCTGGCTACAAGCCGGGCGAGCAGATCAAGATCGCCATGGATTGCGCCGCAACCGAATTCTTCGACGCAAAGACCGGCAAGTACACTATCGACGGCAAAACCCTCGACAGTGACGGCATGGTCGGATTGATGGAAAGCTGGGTCAACAAGTACCCCATTTGTTCAATCGAAGACGGCTGCTCCGAAGATGACTGGGACGGCTGGAAGAAACTGACCGATAAACTTGGCAAGCGAGTCCAGCTGGTGGGCGATGACCTGTTCGTTACCAACGCGGTGCGTCTGCAGGAAGGCATCGACAAAGGCGTCGCCAACAGCATCCTCGTCAAAGTCAACCAGATCGGAACACTCACAGAAACCATTCAGGCGGTTCAGCTGGCCTACCAGAATGGCTACACCGCTGTGATGAGTCATCGGTCCGGGGAAACGGAAGATACGACGATCGCTGACCTCGCGGTGGCGCTGCGAACCGGCCAGATCAAGACCGGTTCTGCCAGCCGCACCGACCGAATCTGCAAGTACAATCAACTGCTCCGCATCGAAGAAATGCTCGGAGACACCTCCACCTACGGCGGTACGATCCGTTGATGTCAAATCGGCGGCGGCCCGGATCACATCCATGCTTCTGCCCAACCAGGATTCTCAATCACCGGCCGATGGACTGCCTGCACAGGCAGTGCATCCGGCCGGTTCTGTTTTTGTGTCCCTGCTGTTCTGGTGCTCTCTGACCATCGCTGCGTCCGCCTACGCTGCAGTCGCCCTGTCGCCGAAATTCGTGGAGTGGACGAACGTCCGTCAACAGTATCGAGACAACGCGCTGCATCTGCAGAAACTGGAACAGGAAGTTCTCTACCTGGAACGCGTCGCAGATGCGCTCCGCACCGACCCCGAATTCGCCTCCAGAATCGCGGAATCCTCAATAACTCACGCTGCAGTACAATCCCCGGTCCCGGACATTCCTGGCAGCGCAGATCGACAGGCCCCGCATAACCTCACTCCGCCCCCAACCACTGCCACGCAGGTCCCGCTGCTTTCGCCCGAGTCCATGGCGATAATCCGTCGACTGGCAACCAGCACACAACTGCGGACACAACTGTTGGTTGCAGCCGCCGCACTGACTCTGCTCGCCTTCACCCTGTTCAACGACGCCGGCGGCTGGCTTGTTCTGAACACACTCACCGGCGGGTTCAATATGGCCGTGGCTCTGTTCCGCCGCTATGCCCCCGCTCCCCCCCACTCGTCAGCCAACGTCGATACGCCGGAACAGCCATCGTCAACCTGAACTGACTCGGCAATCCGTCCCATCCCTCACCTGTGCCTTTGCCGGGAAATTGGCGTTGGGCCATCACGAACAGCACCGTAGCACGCGCACGGTACCCCAGCGCGGTCAACGGTGGCAGCCCCGAGTTCGCAACCCCCATCCACCCCCGCTGGGTTTCACCGCAACGGTTGTCAGTATCAGCGCTATCGATTGTGCAGATCGCGCTGCGGGAATTCCCCATGAACATCGGACAAATTCGCCGATGACGCCGATGACGCCGAATTTGTCGGTTTGACCGGTTCTGCGGTTTTGCTGTTCTTTGGGCCAGATGGGGTAATTACTTGTTCAAAACCGCACAACGAACTACCCTTTTTACGCATCCCCTCTTTTTTGCCCGTCATATTTTCCCCAGTGTGGGAATTACTTTTCTTCTTTTTGAGCAGTGTCCACCATGAACAAGAACTTTCTGAAGCGACTCTCGTCCTGTTTCCAGCGCCGAAACACTCGCACCTTCAGGGGATCTTCCCGCAGCAGCCTTGTTCAGGTCCTCGAGCCCCGACACTTGCTCACCGCTCCCACGCTGGACATGCTTTATGATGTCACTCTGGCCGAAGATGCTGCCGAGCGGTCGGTCGCACTCTCAGGCATCACCGATGCAGATGGGGCCACACAACCTCTGCGAATCACTGCCGCCAGCAGCAATACGAGCCTGATCGTCGCTCCCACGGTGGACTACACCAGCCCGGACAGTACGGGAACACTGCGATTCACGCCGGTTGCTGATCGCTCCGGATTAACAACGATTACGGTCACCGTGGAAGACGGAGGTGCAGACCTCGACCTTTCCACTTCCGGCGACAACGAACGATTCAGTCGCACGTTCAATGTGACCGTGACGCCAGTCAATGACTCACCCACGCTGGCCCCGCTCGCCGACGTGTCCATCTCAGAAGATGCACCGCAGCAGACGGTTTCACTTTCCGGAATCAGCGCCGGGGGCGGCGAATCACAACCGCTGCGAGTGCGTGCACTCAGCGACAATACCAGCCTGATTCCTAACCCGACCGTCACCTACTCGTCACCGGGCAGTACCGGTTCAATCCGCTTTACGCCCGTCGCCAATCAGAACGGTTCCGCCACCATTACTGTCACAGTGGAAGACGGCGGTCTCGACGGCAACCTGAATACAGCCGGCGACAATCGCAGCGTCAGTCGTTCCTTCGTGGTCAACGTGGCCAGCGTGAATGATGCACCGCTGATGGACAGCATCGCCGATGTGTCTGTCAATGAAGACGCTCCTGAACAAACCGTAAACCTGCAGGGTATTTCTGCTGGTCCGTCGGAATCACAACTGCTCCGAATTACCGCATCCAGCAGTAACTCGACCCTGATTCCTGACCCAGCCGTCCAGTACACGTCGCCAAACGCCACCGGCTCATTACTCTTCACACCCTCCAGCAATCTCAGTGGTTCGGCCACCATCACAGTCGTCCTTGAAGACGCCGGTCTCGACGACGACTTCGCCACGACCTCCGACAACCTGACGGTGACCCGCACGTTCCTGATCACCGTCGTTCCCGTAAATGATGCACCAACCCTTGATCCGGCTCCGGATCTGTCGCTGACCGAAGATGATCCCGAACAGACCGTCAATCTGACGGGAATCACCGCAGGTGGTGGAGAATCCCAGCCGCTGAAACTCACAGCCTCCAGCAGCAATGCGGGGCTGATTCCAGATCCAACGGTGACCTACACATCCGCAGACAGCACCGGAACCATTCGGTTCACACCTGTGGCCAATCAGAGCGGTACAGCTGTTGTGACGATTGTGGTGGAAGATGGGGGTCTCGACGGTGATCTCAGCACCACCGCGGATAACGGAAACTTCAGTCGCACATTCACCGTCACCGTCACCTCCGTCAATGATGCTCCAACACTCGATGCGACTGCTGACCTGACAATCAACGAAGATGCCGCAGAACAGACCGTCAATCTCACCGGCATCGCAGCCGGTGGCGGCGAATCACAGCCGCTCCGCGTGACTGTCGCGAGCAGTGATACCAGCATTATTCCAACACCCTCAGTCGCCTACACCACCCCGGATTCCACCGGCACTGTGCGTTTCACACCCGTGGCTGATCAGAGTGGCAATGTGACCATCAGTGTCACAGTGGAAGACGGGGGACTGGATGGCGATCTGGCAACTGCTGCAGACAACCTGACTTTCACCCGCTCATTTCTGGTGACTGTGACGGCCGTCAACGATGCCCCGACACTGAACCCGCTGGCCAGCGTCATCGTGGCTCGTAACGTTTCGGAACAATCCATCAATCTTTCCGGGATTTCCGCGGGGGGTGGTGAATCGCAACCTTTGCGGGTGACAGCCTCCAGCAGTGATTCCGCTGTCGTTCCGGATCCCGCGATCGACTATTCTTCGCCAGACGCAACCGGCACCCTGAGATTCACGCCCGTATCGGGCATCAGCGGCAGCGCAACCATCACGGTCTCCGTGGAAGACGGCGGACTGGACGGTGACCTCGGCACCGCATCTGACAATGCCGTTTCCACGCGGACATTCCTCATCACGGTGAACAATCCGCCAACGCTGGATACCCTGACAGATGCGACAGTCACCGAGGATTCCGGCGAACAATCCGTCAGCCTTACCGGCATTTCCGCCGGGGATAGCGAAACTCAGAATCTGCGAGTCTCTGCGTCCAGCAGCAATCCTGGCCTGATTCCCACTCCCGGAATCACGTACAGTTCCCCGGACGCAACCGGCAGTCTCGCCTATACGCCGGTGCCCAACCAGACTGGTACCGCCATCATTACAGTCACGGTGGAAGATGCCGGGATTGATGGTGACTTCGCGACATCTGTGGACAACGTTTCCTTCAGCCAGACGTTCACTGTCACAGTCACTGCGATCAACGATGCGCCAGAAC
>CAIYBH010000202.1 GCA_903924405.1 uncultured Planctomycetaceae bacterium
AACGAAAGCTGGAAGGTTGTGGTTCCATCAATGCAAATCCGTGTGAATGGTGAATCGCGTCTGGTGCCTGAGCATTGGTCAGTCAGCGACCTGCTCGCTGATCTGCGAATTGAAAGTCGTTATTGTGCGGTGGAGCGAAATCGCAGAGTAATTCCGCGGGAGCAGCATGCAGCCTGTGGGCTGGTCGCGGATGATGAAATTGAAGTGGTGACTCTGGTGGGTGGCGGCTGAGTTGTTTTCTTCGCGGCAGCAGCCCGAAGTGGGAAAGATCTGAATCCATGACTGTTCTTCCGGCGGACAAGCCGTTGGTTCTTGGCAATCACACTCTAACGTCCCGTCTGATCGTTGGCACGGGCAAGTACAGCACGCTGGAATTGATGCAGCAGTGTCTGGAGGCCAGTGGTTCTGAAGTCATCACGGTTGCGGTTCGCCGTGAACGTCTGCTGGATGCCTCAGGGCGTAACATTCTGGATTACATTGATCTGAAGAAGTACACGATCCTTCCCAACACGGCTGGTTGTTTTAACGTGGAAGACGCGGTCAGGGTCGCGCGACTGGGGCGGGAAATTCTGCGAGGCCTGGAAAATCCAGGAGCCGACTGGGTCAAGCTGGAAGTTCTGGCGGACACGCGAACGTTATTGCCGGACCCTGTAGCCACGGTCGAGGGGTGTCGGGAACTGGTTGCAGACGGCTTTCAGGTGCTGTGCTACACCTCCGACGATCCGATCACAGCGCGGCGACTAAAACAGGCGGGGGCCACTTCGGTCATGCCTGCCGGAAGTCCGATTGGCAGTGGACAGGGAATTCTGAACCCCAATAATATCCGCATCTGTCTGGAATACCTGAAAGAGAACGATCCGGATTACCCGGTCATTGTGGATGCGGGCGTTGGGACAGCCAGCGATGTTGCTTTTGCCATGGAGCTGGGCTGTGACGGCGTACTCCTGAACACGGCGATTGCCAGTGCGAAGGATCCGCTGCGTATGTCTGTGGCGATGAAGTCGGCATGCGAAGCGGGACGGCACGCGTTACTTGCAGGCCGAATCCCGAAGAAGCTGTATGCGACGGCATCCAGTCCCACAGAAGGTGTCATTACACGGGCTCTGGGATAAACCGTGCTCGCCGCGGAATTTTTCTGCGGCGGATGTTTTCCGGCCCTTCGTTATCTCCGAATGAAATCCAAAACTGTATGTCTCAGGTACCTGTTGCCGAGCCTGCGAAGCCCTTTTCACCGTCGGGCCGGATGATTGTGGCGCTGATGTTTCTGCTGGGGATCCTTGCGACCTCCTTCCTGTACGCCTACTGGACGCTGCATTTGATGCCGTTTATGCCGTTGCAGGAGGCCATTGTCTCGGAATTCCCCGGCTCAGCACCGCGTGTGGACGGCGGCCAGAAGAAGATGCACAAGGACACGCCTCTGGTTCTGCGGATTGCTATGAAATCAGAGATTGATCCGCTTTCCGAAGTACCAGCCGACATTCAGGAAATGGAAAAAATCCGCACACGCATTGCCGCCCTTGCAGAATCGCTCAAGCCGCTGCCCGGAATGGAACTTCTTGAGCTGCATGTCTACAGGCTTGTGGAAGAGGACAGGATCAGCAAACGGTCGTGGAGACTCGCCATGCAGCCCGGGGCCGTGTGGGCGGAGATTGACGAGCGTGGCCGGGAACTGACTGTCCAGAAAAACCCGCCCGCCGCAGAACTGCCGACACCTGCACCATCCACTGACAGGGACTCTGCTGCCGGGGACGCCGCTGCCGGGAATTCCACCGCCCCATGATCACACTGATTGAAATCCTTGCCGTGATCAGCGGTGCGGTTTTCGGAGTTCTGACGGCACGCAGGAAGGGATTTGATTTTGTCGGAGTCGCCTCGGTGTCTTTTATGACGGCCTTCGGTGGCGGGACACTCAGAGACCTGCTGCTGGATCGACATCCGCTGTTCTGGATTGAAAATTCCAGGTATCCGATCATGGTGTTCGTCGTCGCGGCCATCGCAGCCGCTATTCCTCGGATCCCGGATTCGTTTCAACAGTTTCTGCATCTGCCGGACGCACTTGGTCTGGGACTTTTCAGTATCGTGGGGACGGAACTTGCCATGGAGCAGAATGTCAGTCCGTTTGTCGCAGTATTGCTGGGCGTGATTACCGGGTCGTTTGGCGGAGTGATCGCGGACATTGTGTGTAACGAGGTGCCTGCTTTGTTTCGGCCCGCGACGCCTTTATACGCCACCTGCAGCTTTGTTGGCGGCTGGCTGCTGATACTGCTGAAAGCAACCACTCTGGATCCATCGATCAGCTTTTTTGTGGCGGCTGCTGTGGTATTTCTGATGCGTCTGCTGGCCCTGCGTTTTAATATTGTCCTGCGAAAAGTCCACCCGCCCTGATCGGCTACGTTATCGCCTCACCGCGAGCGGCCGAATAAATTCAGGACCATCATGGCTGAGGGGCCACCGGCAGAAGGGATTGCAACTCGTCAGTCATAAGTTTTTCCGCTGCTGTCCTGTTGGTCGAATCCAGCAGACGCCGCCGCATTCTGGTGACCAATGCGGTCTCCAGTTCCGGAAGCCTGGCAACACGAGCATGCCGCAGCGCCCACTGCAAAAAGACTTCAGACGACGATGAGTTGCGGCGGTGATCCAGAGCCCACGCGGCGCTTAGCGCAATTGCAGCCACGGCTTCACGACCATCCGCTGCCCCAGATTCCGCAGCCCCCCGGCGACTCAGCCAGTTCAGCAGGGCTTCTGCCGCCGCATCACGCACGGGGGCTTCTCCGCGAATTAGAAGTACCATACTCCCGGCCCCCACAACAAACTCATCGGCTTCCGGGACTTCCAGCAAGCGGTTCCACGTGACGGCAAAGTCTGTGAGGTCAGCAGCCGGAGACACTCGGGCCATTTCCGCGATTTGATGCAGTGTCAGGCATTCGGGAAGACTTTCGCCGCTGCCGGCCACTGCGGAATTGCCCGAGGCCGTGAACTTCAGCAGGATCGGCAGTCTTCGGGAACTGGCTGCATCCGCAGACCCTGGTGGCTGCATTTCCCGCATCAGCATGTCGACTGTAATGGACTGAGCGGCCTGGAGCTGAAGGCTGGACAACGAGATCATGGACTCAGCATCACCCGGCAGGCTGGACACGCGAGACGTGTGATAGCGGACCACATCCTGCTCCTGCAGCAGCGAGAGGATTCTGAGTGCATCCAGCGGGCAGGATTGTTCCAGCAGCCAGGATGCCGCCTGAATCTGGAATCGGACGGTGGCCACCGGCGGCCTCTGGCGGGACTGCCACCGGGAAGCACCCATTTCCGCAACACGGTGGGGCTCATAGCACTGCAGACAGAGTTTCCGCCATGCGGCGGACATTGGCGAACCAAACAGCCAGCCCGTTGGTTGTTCGCGAGTCAGTGCTGCATGGAGCAGTTCCAGGCACTGTCGCTGCGTCTGGATGGAATCCGGAACCGTCTCGGCAAGGAATGCCAGTGCCGCTGCTGTCGCAGGAGCTGCTTCAGGGGCATTCAAGGCGGCCAGTGCGTTTTGAAACTCCTCATCACGATTTTCCCGCGCCAGAAGGCAGGCACGAAAAACGTGTCCATCGGACCAGATGGGGAATTGCTGCAGTCCATCCTCCACCTTTTGCAGAAGTTGTGCTTCTGTGAGGCCGTTCGGTGTCTGTTGAAGCAGTATTCGCCAGAGAAAAATAGCTGGCGGATCGTCTGTTTCCGCGAGCGGCTCTGTGCCCGCGGTGATCTGAGAAAACAGAGATTTTCCCGCTGATGGTGCATCCAGTGGGATTGCGCAATCGATCCAGAGCGGGAGAAATTCTGGTGAGCGTCGCTCAGCCGCGGAAAGTCGTCTCAATACCGGCAGGATGATTTCAGGCCGTGACCGCAGTTCCTCGACACGGGCCCGCATAGCGCGCCAGTTCTCAATCCATGTGCTCGCTGCTGTGATGGGTGACGATTCCGGAACTGCGGCTGCAGTTCGGACATCCTGATTTTCCGCCGAAGAATCGGGCTGCTGCGGACGTTCAGCTGGACCTCGGGGACCTGTCAGGTTTGACACGGGACCTGTCACGGGGCCCGTTGTTCCGATAACGCCGGAGCCTGATGATACGACCACCGACTGTGGTGTGACCGTTTCCAGTCCAGCGTTCGGCTTTGTACTTCCCGCGGCATTGGATGAAGCCTCCAGAGCAGGACTTTGGATGCTTGTGTCTGACGTCTTTGACGGAGTGATCGCTGGCGCTGTGGGAACGAGCGCCAGCACATCGGCCGCACGTTTTCGCAGATCATCGGAAGTAATTTTTGCGGTTCGACGAAAGCGGGCGCCGGAATTCATGGTTGGGCGATTCAGAATATCGGTTGCCAGTTGCCTTGCTTCCGTCTGCTGCCCCCGTGCTACCAGCAGATTCAGGTGTTCAAGTTGGCGTTGGGGGGTGATGGACTGGTCCGGGGGATACAGTCGGCTGACTGCGTTGGTGTATTCCTTCTGCAGGCCGGCAAGCCGCATCCCCCGCAGCAGTTCGACCTGCTGAGTGACGCTCAGTTGCATGCCGCTCAACCGTGACGCTGCCAAAAGGGCTCGTTGATGTTCCCCGGAAAAGGCCGAGAGCTGCAGTGCCTTCAGTTCCCGGGCGCTGAGCAGGGCGGGATCACTGTCGGGCAGGGAATCAAGAATTTCGAGCGCCTTTGCGTACTGTCCCGCTGATTCCTGAGATGTCATCTGCCAGATTTTACCAGTCAGGCTCTCCGGGGCAAATCGTGACAGCAGATCGGCAACGTCCGCGTGCACCTGCTGAGCATCCGCATCAGACAGGATCGCGGGCACCAGCCATGCCAGTGTTGCCGGCACGTGTTCTTCCGATGGCCGATTTGGAATGGCTGCTTTCCATGGGGCGTTCCGGGGGCCAATTTGCGGCGCGAGATGTGCGCCGGAGATGAGTAGCTGATCCAGGAGGCGCTGATCTGCCGGAGTGAGAAATTCCCACAGCAGTGGGGAATTTTGAATGGAATTTCGAAATGTCTCCGGGCGAAAGAACGTGAATGAAAGATTCTCTGACAGATCCTTCGTCTGACTCCAAGCCGGGACGACTGCTCTTAGCTGAACCCACCATTCCAGCACGGCCATCAGGTCTTCAGCAGACGGGGGGCTGGAATTTTCGACCAGTTGTTCCGTCATCAGCGTGACCATGGCTTCGGTCCATTCCCGCTCGCGGTTTGTCACTGTGGAACGCGATGGTCCGGGCGGTTTCAGGAGATTCAATAACTCGGCAATTGTCGGGCCATTTCCCCCCAAAGTCGCTGCCAGATCTGCGGCCAGTCTTTGGGACAAAAGCCGTTCGTACGGGGACGCCTGTTGCCAGTGCACTTTCAAAAACGTTTCTGCCGCAGTCCGCATTTCGGGCGTTCCCATGCGGATCGCCTGAGCGATGGCTGCGCTGATATTGCTAAGTTGCGTAGCGGAAAGGTCTGCTGAGCCTTCCACGAATGCCTGCAGGATCCACGGCAGATCACCGTCACGTAAAGGCTGTGGTGACTGGTGCCTTCCGGGATCATCCGATGCCATGACGCGCCGGCTTTTGTCGCCGGGCTGCTGTGAGAGCTGGTTTCCGTAGAGAAAGTCGATGTCAGAGAGTACAGCAATCGCGCTATGGGGATGCCCGTGTTGAAGAAGTCGGATGGAGTCTTCTGCGGAATTCCATGAAGCTCCCTGACCGCCGCCCCACAGACGTCGCAGCATCCAGAGATGTGAAGCCGCGGCCGGGTTGTCTGCCGCCTGCTGCTGCAATTCGTCGAACAGTACTGGCAGTTGGCGTCGCTGACTGGCGTCCTTTGCCAGTGCCAGCAGTGACAAGGCCATTGCACCTGACGGCGAATCCAGCACGGACTGGAGATCGAGAACCGACATTCGACCGGATGCAAGCAAAATCCGATCGGAATTCCCATAGAGCTGTTCCCAGTAGCGAATATCAAAGATTTCCGTTGCATGGGGAGAGTTTTGGTGATCTGAGTTCATTGCCGCGTGCGGCGTTTCCGCAGTCTCTGTGGGCGGCGGGGCCTGCCGTACTTCGGCACGTTCCGTGCGACTTGTGGGCTCTGCGTCCAGAAATCGTCGAAAATCCGGGATCGCCTGATGTGGATTTCCATGCCGCCACTGGCTGACTGCGAGTCGGATTCGTGCGGGGCGACTTTCCGGATGTTTCTGCGTCAGTTCGCGACTGAGTGTGGCGGCTGCGTCGATTGCGTCTTCCGCCAGTAGCTGATCGATTCTGCGGAGGCTTTCGGTGATGGTCCAGCGAGAGCTGACGAGGCCTGCGAGTCCTTCGGTGGCGCCGCTCGCAACGGCCGCATTCAGCAGCAATTCTTCGGCCCGGGTACGGCTGGGCAGTGAGAGTTGTTCGAAATTCAGGCTGCTGAGGTTTTTCAGAGCTGCGGGAGCATCGTTTTCGGCCAGACAAAGTTCAGCCAGTCGCAGCTTGTCCTCCGGAATCGCTTCGGCGGAGGCTGCCAGTTGTTCCATGGCAGCGCGGGCTGCCGCGGAATTTCCGAGGGACTGCCATGCCGTAGAAAGACATCGCTGCAGAGTGGCGGAGTTGTCTTCGCTGGCCAGAAGTGATTCGAGGCGAGCCGTGAGTTCCTGACTGCGTCCTGCCTGGCGACTGAGTTCAGCAAGAGTTGGAAGTACTCTGAGGCGCAGCTCTTCGTCCTGAGTGCGTTCCAGAAGCTGCCAGCAGAGGTCTTCGGCTTCATCGGTCTGGCGCGCATCAATGAGGGCTGCGACAAATTCCATGGCGGCGTCGTTATCATCCGGATTTGCAGCCACCATGCGTTTCAGAATTCTCAAAGCGTCGCGGGACTGGCCGGCCTGCATCAGGATTTCAGCACTGAAGGCCGACGACTCCGGGGAGTTTTCTGCGGCGGCTTCGAGAGTCTTTGCGGCATTCACAGCCCCTTCGCGATTTCCAAGTTGCAGTTCCAGTTCTGCAAGGGAGCGCAGGTACAGAACGCGTGATCGGGGGTCTTGTTCCAGCAGGAGTTGTTTCAGACGTGCGGCATCGGCAAGTCGGCCATTTTTCTGATAGAGATCTGCGGCCAGCCTTAGAGCAGGTACGGAATCCGGAACGATGCGAACGGCTTCTGTGACAGCAGCGATGGCGTCTGCGTTGCGTTCTGCGGCAAGACACAAGGTGGCCAGCTCCAGCCAGCGTTCGGCGCGGGGCTGTTCCGTGGAATTGGGTGCTGAGGCGGCTTCGCTGCTGAGAGATTGCTTCAGGAGTTGAATGCGATTGCTAAGTTCGCCGAATGTCTGCAGTGCGAGCACTTTTTCCTGCAGGACGCGTTGCTGATCTTCGGCGGTTTCGCAGAGTCTTTCTGCACGAGTGAGTAGTTGCAGTGCCTCTGCCGCGAAGGGCTGTGTGGCCCCATCCTGATATTCGCGCATCATGCGACTGAGAATCAGGATGTCGTCGAAGTCCGGAGAATCGCCGCAGGCTGTTCGCAGTGTTTCGATCGCTTCTTTTGACTGGCCGTGCCTTGCGAGGATTTCGGAAAGTTCTCGCAGCGTCTCCTCACTGCGGCGACTTCCTTCGGCCACGGACCTCCATGCGGTCAGAGCCTCGCTGAGGCGTCCGCGCGAGAACAGAAATTCCCCGAGCAGTTCGCGAGAGCTGGAATTTCCAGGTTCCAGTTGGATTGCGGACTCATACAGGCTGATCACTTCTTCCGGAGCGGCGACGGCTTGCAACAGGGCGGCCGCGCGACGCAGTTGTGCGGGGTCATTTTCGTGCCCCTTCAGAAGTTTTCTCCAGACCTGCAACGCTGCTGCCTGCCGCTGATGGACCGGCTGATTGGAAATCTGCAGACAGAGCTGGCCCCATGCTTCAAGATCTTCCGCCTCTGCCAGTTGATCCTGTTCGAGTTGTTGGTAGAGCGCGAGCGCTTCGTCGAAGCGTTTTTGTGCTTGCTGCTGTTGAATCAACGCACGCCGCAGTGTCAGGCTGGACGGGGACTGGCGCAAAGCGTCCCGAAGCAAACGATCCGCATCTTCTGGCTGATTGCGGCGTACCAGCAAGTCTGAAAAACGCAGGACTGCGGCGGTATCGTCGGGGAATTCGGCCAGATGCGTTTGGTACCATGCAGAAAGTCCCGCCAGATCGCCGGAGCGACGGAACAGATCTTCAATGCGGGACCGAATCTGCCTCGCCTGCGCACTGTCCGTGGAAAGACCGGCCAATGTGGCCTTCAGGTCGCTGAGTGCTTCGTCGCTTTGTCCATGCTGAAGTTTCAGGTCTGCGGCCGTGATTGCGAACTGAGTCGCCTTCCATGGGTCACTGTGGTTTCGCGACAGAGCTTCGAAGCGTTGAATGGCTTCGGGTAGCTGACCATCGGACCGCAGCATCACGGCGATTTGTTCGGCGATCCGTTCACTGTTTCCGGAGAGGCCTTCGATCGACTTCCACATGCCAATAATCTGATCGGTTTTTCCGGATTGTCGCAGTGCCAGCGACAGGTCTTTTCCGATTTGGAGCAGGTCGGATGAAGCAGGTTTTTTTGCGAGGGCTCGCTGCAGGGCATCCGCGGCACTTGCGGGGTCCCTGAGTTTCAGGCAGGTTTGTCCGAGCAGCCATGAGATGACAGGATCGCTGGGCCGCTGTGTTTCGGCCAGCACGAATGCCGAGCGTGCTTCCGGATAATTCCCGCGAAATGCTTCTGCCATGCCGCGAATTGCCGCGGTGGATGTATCGCCGCTTTGCGGGGGCGAGCTACTGAGTTCATTGAGGAACTGGGGGAACGAGTCGCGTTCCTCGTGATACTGCAGCACTCGATCCAGCGCAGCACCTGGCCGAGGCTGTTTTCGAAGCAGCAGCAGCGACCGTTCGAAAGCAGCTTTGTCGCGGGAACCTTTGCTGGGGAGATTATCGTTAGCGTCGTCGTCCGTGGATCGTGGCACCTGCCTTGTGGCTGAGGCCTGAGTGATGAGCGGGGTCGGGGCCGGGGCCGGGGCCGGGGCTGCGACGGCGACCGGAAGACTGTCGATGAGTACATCGGCAAAGCAAAGGAGCATCAGAAGCGTTCTGTGCCGCATGGGACCTGTGTTCCGATCACTGACGACTTGACGGGAATTGCTGAATCACTGAAATGGACGACGTGGGCACCTGTTGTTGCGATACCGATTTCCGAGTTGTTCCCCCGGTGAACATATCATTCCTGTTGTCCGCGGGGGACCGAATTGGGGGGTCTGGAATGACTTGTGCGAGCCGTCGCTGGGCCGCGACGGATGGTAACGGAAGATGCGGGTGTAAACTATGGCGAGGCAGGAATGTTTGGCTGACAGTGCCGTGAGCTGGGAGGCAATGACTGCGGAAATGTTCAGCGGGGGAATTCGGGGCGGGGCAGATCGAAGCGATCCTGTGTTCGACAGTAGGTTGAACCGCCCATACGACCGATGAGATCCAGCAGTTGCGGATCTGCGAAGCCGTCGCTGCCGAGAACCGACTCGCTGATGTGCAGGTGCAGAATTCTGCCCAGGACCAGATTGGCCGCACCGGGGCCGGATTCAAGAGCGATATGTTGCAGCAGTTCACATTCGAACGCGACTGGAGAAAGTTTGACGCGTGGTGGACGAACAGTGGCGGAAGGTTCTGCATCGACATTAGCGAGAAGGAATTCTGAGTCTTCGGGAGAGACTTCGGCAGAACTCAGGTTCATTGCTTCCACACTTGCAAAAGGCACGACGCAGATGACGAACTGGCGTGTTGCGAGGATATTTGCGAGAGTGTCTTTGAACGAGCCGTCGCGTCGATTGGAGGGGCAGAATGCGAGGCTGGGTGGGCGAGATCCAACGCCGGTGAAAAAGCTGAACGGGGCGAGGTTTGTGGTGCCTGTCGGGGAGATGGTGGAGACCCAGGCAATTGGTCGGGGGAGAATCGTTCGAATCAGATGCTGATACAGAACGGCGGCGGACAGTTGATCTGGATTCAGTTCCATAGGTGCAGGGTGTTTCTGTGACCGGAATGAACTCAGGCGTCTGGAGCCGGTGGAGGGGATGTGAGGTCAGGCAACTTTGTCGAGTGGAATGAGGCGTGGGATGGCGATTCTGAGTCCCACGACGGCGCCCACATGTTTTTGCAGTTCGTGGAAGTCCATGCG
>CAIYBH010000203.1 GCA_903924405.1 uncultured Planctomycetaceae bacterium
GCAGAGTCGCAACGCGACGGCATGTGTGAGTATGCGGATCGATGCAGGAACCGCGAAGGATTGAGGTCAGGGATTCTGCTGCTGCGACCGGGCACTGGAAGGCTTTTTCAGCCACGGATCAACACAGGCGAAGGCCGCTTGGGGCGCGAGCGATCCAGGGTGGCGGACTGGCCTTGAACTCCTGCACCTGACCGTGTGAAATCCCGCAGTTCTTTCGCCGCAAGTGTATTTAAGGAAACGACTTGTGGCAGGCCATAATAGATGGATGGCCCCATTTGGGATGGCCCGCCATTTGGGATGGCCCCATTTGGTTTTCATTTGGTTTTTGATTTGGATGTGCCCCATTTGAATGGGCTCAGCTACAGATTCATTTTGACAAGTCAGGCTTTGCTCTGGTATCCTGCGCCCATGGCAATCGACCTTCCACCTGATCTAGAGCAGTCCGTTCAACGGCATATGTCCTCCGGCCAGTATCACTCGGCCGAGGATGTTCTCCGTGCTGCCCTTCATCAATTCGATGAAATGGACGTTGTCAGTCTGAAGCACAGTGCCGTCGACGAAACTGCCGGGCGAGTCGTTTCGCTTCAGCCTGTGGTGTCGGCCATTCGTCAAAAGCACAACCTCAGTGAGACGCGATGACACGCGAAGTCTTCCTGACGGAGACTGCTCGGAAGCAGATGGAAGCTGCCGCTGACTGGTATGCAGAACAGAATGCCGCGGTCGCAGCAAGGTGGTTCAACGGGATTGTCCAGCGCCTGAATGATCTGGCCCAAAATCCGGAGCAATACCCCGTTGCCAGAGAGAGTGAATTTCTCCCCGTCGAATTGAGACAGATGCTGTAGGGATCTGGCAGGCGTATCAGCCACCGCATTCTGTTTGTTATCCGCGAACGGCGAATCGTTGTTTATCAGATCCGGCACGTCTCCATGCAGGAACTCACAGCCGACGATCTCTGACGAAGAAGATCGGTAGCGAGCAGGCAGAGTGATCCCGTGCTTGATGCAATCCATAAGGACTCGGGGACGTACCTGCTGCTGCGGGGAGTTCTCTTGCTGGGATTTTCGGCCCGGGAGTTGAACCCTCGCACAGCGGCATTCAGTAGTGATGCTTTTCTGCTTCTTTTCGTGCTCGTGCTCGTGCTCGTGCTCAGCGCAGCGGTGCTCGTGCTCGACTCAACATCCTGCCGCGGCGGCAGTTGGCGGGCGACTGCTGGTTTGTCGCTGAAATGCGACTTGTTGTGAAAAATCTTCCGAGGTTTTTTGGTGCCGATTTTTGAAGACGGGTTTTGATTTCGAGCACGAGCACGAGCATGGGTGACGGGTGACGGGTGACGGGTGACGGGTGACGGGTGACGGGGAGCGATAAACCGGGGCGGCAGGCTGTTGGCCGGGGCGGTGATGTTGTGTGTGTGGGGGGGCCGAGGGATTTCGGAACAGGTCGGTCTTTGATTTACCGGCAGATTCTGCCATACTTTATGGCGTAGTGGGCCGCGGATTGGCTCGGTGATGTGTCGGGGCATCCATTTTCGGGAATGGGATTTGTCTTCCCGGATTTTGTTGGCTTTGCCCGCTTTTTCCGTTCTTTTTATGGTGCCCCTTGAAGCTCGCACGGAAGCGAATGCCCTCAGAGCGACTTGTCAGTCTGCTGCAGACTGCGGGGCTTGCGGCACGTGCGGATCTGGAGGGCTGTGAGTCGCTGGTGCGTCGTCTGTCGGGCGACCTGCCGGATTTCGACTCGGTGTGGCTGGACGCCCTCGTGCAGCGGCGGCTGTTGACACCATGGCAGGCAGAGTGTCTGCAACAGGAGCCACCGGGACGATTGAAGCTGGGTGAATATGTGCTGGAGCAGCCGCTCGGGCCGCACACATTTCTGGCGACTCGTGAGAATGGTGGCGGGCAGTTTGCTATTCGTCGTTGTGAGGGAACGGGGGCTGGCACCAGTGCCACGTTGCGGCAGCGGGCAGACGAGATTCTGAAGACGCTGGCCCGAAGTCAGTCACCGGTTCCGCGTTGTCTGACACTGCCACGTGACGTGGTCCAGGTTGCTGATGATCAACTGTGGCTTGTTGCTGACTATGTTGCCGGCTGGAGTCTTGAGGAGCTGCTGATTCGTGGTGGGCGATTGCCGTGGCGAGCGGTGGCTGAGATTGGTCGTGAGTTGCTGGACGTGCTGGTCTGGTTTGAGTCACTGTCACTGCAGCACGGTAGTCTGACGGTTTCCAGCGTACGGTTGTGTGGCAGCGGGCGGCTGGCTGTTGTGGATGCACTGACGCGGCGAATCAGCAGTGTTGGATCGCAGGCTGGTTTACGACTGTCACTGCGAGACTGCGAGGGCAGGGCACCGGAACTGGTGGGCACGGGGCGACTGCCGGATAGCCGCAGTGAGTTGTATGCTGTGGGGTGTCTGCTGTGGCAACTGCTGACCAGCCGTCCCGTGGTGCTGACAGCGGATCCGGTGCGACGAATGATGTCGCTGCGGGAAGCGGATGTGGAAGACGTTCGCCAGTACGTACCGGACTGTCCCGAATGGATGGCCCGAAGTCTTCAGGCAATGACGCGGCGCATTCCGGAATTGCGACCGGCGTCTGCGCTGGAGATTCAGGATTTGTGGCAGCCTGAAGGGGATTCCGGGTTTCGGAATCTGCGGCTGATTGCGCAGGCGATGCCCGATCGTGCGGAACGCGGTGTCCGGAATGGATCGAAGGGGGCCGTGACCGAGCGCAGGCCTGTTAGAGCTTTGGCAGGCTGGGCATCGGCTGCGGTGGTGCTGGTTGCCGGTGGGCTGTGGTTGCAGCAGTCTGTTCCGTTCTCGCTGCCGTTGCCGTTACCGTTGAGTGTCGCTCGTTGGTCAGACTGGTCGCGGGACAGGACGGCGGTGCCTGAGACTCCGTTGGCTGATGCTGTTGCGCCGGTAAGTGCCGCCGAAGTGCCGGTACCGCTGCCAGCTCCGGATGCTGAGGGGTTGATACGACTGCAGGCTGGGCGGTCCTATGTTGCCGCCGAGTTACGTTTTCCCGGGGCCTTGCGCATTGTGAGTGAAGGAGAGGGCCCGGCTCAGGTGCTGGTTCCGGAGGGTTCCCAGTGGATTCTGCAGTCGCGTTCTGTTGAGTTGCGGGGATTGTCGATTCGCGCCGGAGACAAGGGGCAGCCCGTTTCGAAGGCTGCTGCGGGGAAATCGGCGACTCAGTTGATCGCTGTGCAGTGTGGCACACTGTCGCTGGACGGGTGTGTGGTGCAGTCGCCATCAGCGGCTGACGAATTTTCCGGGATTGGCTGGTATCGGCCGGCCGGGTCTGAAGGCATTGTGCTGGTCAGTAACTCGGTATTTGCCGGCGGAGGCTATGGGATTTCGTTTGAGCATCCACCGGGGCGATTTGAGTTGCAGAATGTGCTGCTGGCCAATCGCGGCAGTGGGGTGTTGTGTGAGTTTTCGGGTGGGGATCGGGATGCGTGGTCTGCATCGCTGCAGAATGTCACGCAGCGGTTTGGATTCAGCCTGATGGATGTTGTGGTGCACGAATCCGGTCCGGAGCGTCTGAGTCTGTCGATCACCTCGGAGGATTGTGTTTATCAGCCGCGGATGGCGGTCCTGCGAATTCGTCCGGTGCAGGAGTGGAAGCCGGAGTCGATGCTGGTACGTTTTGCGGCTGGCGAAAGCGGTCATCCGGGAATTGTGCGTCCGGCGGCTGATGCGGTGGTTTACGTGCAGCGGACTCTGGGGCAGCCAGTGCGCTTGCCGGAGTCACGATTGCCGGACAGCATGCTGCTGTTTGTGGATGCGACGTTTGCTGATGCGGAAGAGACCAGCTTTTCGACACCGTGGGCCGGCTCTGCCCTTGTTGATTTCGATGGTCCCAAGCTGTCGAGTCAATTGCCGGGGATTGTCGTCGATCAGTTGCCGTCAGTTGCTGAGTGAAGCGGGGCGGGGTTCCAGGAGTGGCTGCTGGTGATGCGATTGATGTTGATGCGGCGGCGGTTCCCTTCGCGAACGCGCGGAGAACGCCAGACGTTCGTTTCGGCGGAGCGAAACGCGACGATCTGCCGGCATGACAACGTTCTGCGATCCCCGGTGCGGGTTTCACCGGGGGGCGAACAGGATCGGTGGAGTGGCCGTCGAGCGCTTACTTAACGAATTGAAATTCCCGGGAGTTCAGGACGGCCCAGATAATGTCTTCCCAGCCCTGTTGTGCGTTGGGGTAGTTGGAAAGACTCTGAAGCACGAACTCAAGTTCCTGAGGTTGCGGTTCCCGGCTGAAGGCGGCGAGATACAGTTCTCGCACACGGGCCTCCGGATTCGGCGGGGATTCTTTGGCAAACCTGGCGGCTCGCCCCTGCCCATTCTGCAGGCGTCCCTGAACATCGGCGGAGTTCAGGAGGTGCAGTGACTGCGACAGATTGGCTTCCGGGGAGCGTTCGCATTCGCACGCGCTTTCCGCTTCGGGCTTACCGAACACCTGCAGGAAGTAATTGTTGAAGCCGTTATCGGGGAGTTGAACGGCCGTTGTTCCCTGTGGGATCGTACCGAAGGCGGAAGGGGTTTCGGCCACGCTGTTGACGGCATCATAGAGAACTTCGGCCGTCAGGCGGCGGGGGTAGAATCGGGAAAAGTTGCGAGTGTCTGCGATGTTGGATTCGGACGGTTCGGAACTGAGTTGGTAGACGCTGGACTGACAGATGGTTCGCACGAGATCCCGGAGGTCAAAGTTGTGCTTTAGGAAGTGGCTCGCGAGGGCGTCGAGAAGTTCCGGATTGGACGGCGGGTTGGTGACGCGGAGATCGTCTTCCGGATCCACGATGCCGTGCCCGAGGAAATGTTTCCAATAGCGATTGACGATCGCTTTAGCGAAGAACGGATTGTCGGGGGCTGCCATCCAGTCGACGAGGTGCTGTCGGGCATCATCGTAGCGGGAGATTTCGAGGGGAGTTCCACCGAGACCGGTTGGAGGAACATCCTGTTGTGTGCGGGGATTGCGGGACCGCGGCACTTCTGCCTTGACGTAGACCGCGTCCGGCTGATTGACTTGCGGGTTGTACCGTGAGTTTTTCAGGGCCACCTGCGAGAAGAAGGCTTCGAAGCCGTAGTAGTCCTGCTGGCTCCAGCGTTCGAACGGATGATGATGACACTTGGCGCAGGCCAGACGCATCCCGAGGAACAGTTGTGCGACGTCTTCCATTTGTTGAGTGGACGTGGTGACTTCACGGAACCATGCCGTGGGAGGGTTGGTTTCGGAGTCTCCGGTGGCGGTGAGTACGGAGCGAACGAACTGGTCATAGGGCATGTTCTCGCGCAGGGCGCGGCGGATCCAGCCGTGAAAGCGGTACGTGTACTGGATGTCGGTCGCCTGGCGTCGTTTATTGCGAAGTACGGCGGCCCATTTGTTGGCGAAATAGTCGGCGTAGCCCGGGCTGTTCACCAGTCGGTCAATCAGCGCGTTGCGTTTTTCCGGGCTTGGGTCAGCAGCAAACTGCTGGGTTTCCTGAGGCGAGGGCAGGCGACCGGTCAGGTCGATGCTGACGCGTCGAATGAAGGTTTGGTCATCACAGAGTGGAGCAGGGGGAATCCCGAGTTGTCGGAGTCGGGAAAACACCAGCGTGTCGATGAAGTTATTTTCTGGCGGCGTTGAGGGGACAGGCAGACCCTGTGGGATGATGGCGCGAAACACACCGACCTGCCCCTGAAACCTGACCATGATGGCCACTTCGCCGGGAACATCTTCTACGGTGATTCGGCCGGATCCATTGGGAATTGCCATTTCCGGATGATTGGCTTCGAAGGAGGCCAGTCGTGTGACATCGCGAACGGAGCCATCGCTGTAGTGGGCGAGAACAGCAAGTTGCTGCCGGGACTTGAGATTCATTTCGCGAACGGCGGGCACAGCTTCGATGCGTTCCAGCACGGGGTCTTCCGGGGAACCATACGGCATTCCCTGGCGGATCCAGCGGGTGATCAGATCCCATTCGTAGGTTCCGGCGGCCATGCGTTGTCCACCACCGTGGGGCAGGATGTTCGCGGGTTTCTGCAGCAGCAGGCTGAAGTCGGGGTCTGCCGGGAAGATGCGACGACCGCGATCTTCGTGCACAAGGAACTCGTAGTCTTCTTCCGGGTAGAAACCGAGCAGTGAGAGTTTGAAGCCATTCTGGCCGTCTGCTTTGCCATGGCAGCCGCCGGCATTGCAGCCCAGCTTCGTGAAAATGGGGACGATTTCATTTTCGAAATTGACGGGCAGGTCTTCGGTGCAGCGGGCTGCTGTGAGCGAGATTGTGGCCTGCCGACCGGTGGCTTCGGTGGCCGTGATGGTGGCCACACCGTCCTGAATGGGGATGACAAGCCCTTCCTGATTGACGGTCATGACTTCCGGTTTGTCGACGGACCAGGTGACGGAGTGTGTCAGGTCATGCCGTTGTCCACTGGAATAGACACCGGTGACCAGCAGCTGGCGGCGTGCGTTCTGTCCGACAAGCACGGTGGGGCCAGCCTGTTCGAACTCGACCGAAACGAGGTCGAGGGCGGGACCGAGGCCCGGTGGCAGTGGAGCGGCCGACAGATCGGAGGAGACGAAGTTGACACACAACAGCGTTGCCAAAGTGAGGATGACGAGCCGCACTGGATGTCTCCTGTCAAACGGGGACCGCGAAAGACTCAAAGCAAAGTCTGACGTGTTTTTTCGAGGGAAGCAAGAAGACTCACTGTCCGATTCGAACGGAAATACGCATTTTTTCGCGTTTTTTCCGGCATCTGCGGTGAATTGTTGAGGGAATCGGGCGGGCAGGGGCAATTGAGACGATGTTTAGACATCCCGCTGGCAGAGTGTGGGTGTTTGGCGGCAATTCGAGGGATTTGTCGTGGTATTTCGGTGGAAATCGGCTGAACTTGCGGAGGCGCATCGTGCCGTCGCGTCGATGTTGTGTTTGTGCGGGCGCGGCGGCGAATTGTGGTGTTGGGCAGAAGAAATGAGTGAGACGGGGAACCGGAGTGCCGCAGCGGTCGGCTCGTGTTGAAGTTCCTGGGAAATGATGGGATAATCCGGGGGAAGGTTTTCGGTTTTCGGTTTTCGGTTTTCAGTTTTCAGTTTTCGGTGCGTGGTTCGCAGTTCGCGGTTGTCTGTGTGTGGGGTGTGGTTGAGGGTTGATTGGGGTGGCGGGGCGGTAAGCGGAAGTTCTGGTGTCCGTTCCGTCTGACGCGTTTCTGGCAGGTGTGGAAGTCGGAGTCAACGATGGTTCAGCACGAATTTGAGCGGCAGGTGCGTCGGGATTTTGTGAAGTCGCTGGCGGCTGCGTCGATTGCGGCGATGTCGGCGTCTGCCCCAAGGTCACTGCGTGCCGAGGTGGAGTCGGTGAAGCAACCGGCACCGCGGGCGGATTCGTGCATTCTGATCTGGATGGGCGGTGGGATGGCTGCTCCGGATACATTTGATCCGAAGCACTATCAGCCGTTTCGTGTGGGCTTGCCGGTGAGTGAAATGCTGAGCACATTTCCGGCGATTGATACGGCCGTTCGCGGGGTACAGATTTGTCAGGGGCTGGAGAAGATCGGGGCTGTTCTGGACCGTGGGACGTTGATTCGTTCGGCGGTTCAGCCGGATCTCGGGAGCATCCTGCATTCTCGCCACCAGTACCACTGGCACACTGGCTATGTGCCTCCGCAGACCGTCGCCTGTCCTCACATTGGTGCGTGGATTGCCCGGATGCGGGGCCCGCTGAATCCGGTGATTCCGCCGTTTATCAACATTGGTCAGCGACTGGAAGGCGTCGGTGAAAGCGAAGAGCTGAAGGCGTTCACCACGGCTGGTTTTTTTGGCAGCGAATTCGGGCCGATGAATTTGCCGTTTCCTGAAGATGCGGCGGCGTCTGTGAAGCCGCCGGGCGCGATGACGGCGGGGCGGTTTACAAGTCGCAATCGTCTGTTTCGAAAACTGGTGGATCAGAGTCCTCAGCGTCAGTACCTGAGTGACTACCAGCAGGAATCGATGCTGCGTTCAATGGACAAGGCTTATCGACTGCTCAGTTCGAAAGATCGTGAGGCATTCGACATTTCTCTGGAGCCCGCTGAATCGCGTGCCGCCTATGAAGGCAGTCGATTCGGCCGGGGCTGTCTGTTGGCGCGACGACTGGTGGAAGCGGGAGCCAGATTTGTGGAGGTGACCACGGAATACGTGCCGTTTCTGCATTGGGACACGCATGCCAACGGGCATGAGACGGTTGCGCGGATGCACAGTGAAATGGATCCCCCGATGGCGATCACCATTGGACGTGACAGTTTATAGTGTGCGTCAGTTTCTTCAACTAGTTTTCCGATCAACTCCTCACCAGAAGTCAGTTTCAGTGTTACCACTTCGCCTACTGCGGCGCCTTTATCAATTAACATATTATAATACTCCATCGCCGTATCCCACAGCGTTTTCTTGTTCAAATAACTTTTTAAGTTCTGTAAATCCACCAATCAACTTGTCATCAAGTAGA
>CAIYBH010000204.1 GCA_903924405.1 uncultured Planctomycetaceae bacterium
GAGAGTAGAGAGTATGCAGTATGGAGTATGGGTGCCGTATTCACGCCCCACGCCCCACGCCCCACTGACCACTGACCACTGACCACTGACCACTGACCACTGAAAACTGAAAACTGACTCAGTGTTTCAGCAGTCGACGCAGCAAGCCCTGCGGGCGTTTGCCCGCTGAGGCCTGAACTCCACGGTGCGCGATCCAGTCTGCCATGGCTGGTGCCGCGTCACCCGAAAGCAGCGTCAGACCTCCAGCTGCGCCGCAGGCACCATACACCGCCTGAGTCACCGGCAGGGACTCCGCGGTTTCTCCAGCGATCGCCAGCGGCAGCGGCGCACACAGTGCCAGCATCGCCGGCAGGTCTCCAAACCGAACCGCTCCGGGCAACAGATTCACATCGCGAATTTCCGTCACGGACGCGAATCGGAATCCGGCCGTGTCCAGAGCGACGCCCGCGACACAGTCCCTCGCAACGGCTGCGGCACAGGCCACGTGAGCCCCCGCACCATTGACTCCGGCAAGGAAAATACGAGCAGCAGACTGCGACCCGGACATGCATGCGGAGATCAGCGTCAGAATGTCATGCACTCGCTGACTGAAGAGCGGTGAATTGTATCCCAGCGTGTATCCGGCAAATTCCCGGGGATTGCCGACCACGGGCGACTGCGTCACCGGCTGACCATCGGCCGTGAATTCTCCCGTCAGATACAGGTCCGCAGACTGCACGGCAAAACCAGCCTGCAACAGACGCGATACAGCCGGAGTGGTCTGTCCATCGGCCCCAAAAACTCCGGATTTCCCATGACCATCCAGCCACAGCACCACCTGCCGATTCCATCGGGCAGGCCGTAGCAACCAACAGGGCAATTCTTCCCCGACTTCCCCCAGACGGATGCGGACTGTGGTGTAGGTCACATCGCCGCAGACAGAGTCGTGCAGATGCCGAGTCGACGTGGCTCCTCGTCGAGGCAGTTTCCGACCAATCATCACGTCCAGCGCTCCGCCAATCACAGTGCGGAATCGACTGACCCCGGCGGCATCAGTGGGCGTCAGCGCTGCAATCTGCGCCGCGTTCGCCGTATCAAGTGACTTGAGCAGGGCCACTTCTGCTGCTTCTGATTTGTCCGGAGCCGGATGCTCGGCATTGAACACCGTGGCCTCGTCCCGCGTCAGTGGCAAGTACTCACGCTCAGCCAGTTCGGTTCGCCCCAGCTGCAGAGTCCTGTTGAAGAAGTCGTACATCATCATGCGGCTGGGCAGGTTGTAGTTGTGCGGAAACTTCATGTATTTCGCATGCACGTTCTCCGGAACACCGTACATCGCATACAGCCGCTTCAGCTCCGGCAAACCTTTGGTCTCGATATCCACCGTCCAGTCATCGGCCCCCGTCATCGCAATCGGACGCGGGGCTGCCATGGCGGCGAATTCGATGTTTCCGGTGCCAACCCGCAGATACGACGCATTCTCACACGTACATCCGCCCTGCATGGCCGTGGAAACCATCACGGCCGGGAAGGCCGCCGTGACGCGTTCGTCCAGCGCCGTCAGAATGAACGTCTGAGTTCCACCGCCACTGGCCCCCGTCACTCCAATCCGACTGGTGTCGGCATCCGGGCGGGACATGATCCAATCCAGGGCACGAATGGAATTCCACGTCTGCAGCCCCATCGCATTCAATGAACGCAGTTCGGACTGCGCACTGAACAGCCCGAAATTGTCGGCGGCACTCAGCCCCGGACGCTGCTTTGCAAACCCATGCGCCAGTTCCTGCGTCAGCGAACTGCCGTCCGCGTATCCCAGCATGTCGTAAATGAATACCATGCAGCCCATACGGGCTAGCTGAACGCAGCGCGCCTGCAACGGATGACGACCGCCCACCTTGTCCGTTTCGCCGCCCGAGGCCAGCTCTTTTTCAATCTGTGAATCACCATGATCATGAAATCGCCCGTTCTGCCAGTGACCATGCGGACACAGCACCACCGGCAGCCGCCCGGACACATTTTTCGGCAGATACAGGCTACCCGTGACCAGCAGCCCCGGACTGCTCTCAAAATACACCCGGTCCACCGTGTAATCGTCGCGTTCGACACGCCCATGCACGGTCGCCTGAATCGCGGGCCGTTCCGGCATGGGCCACAACCCACAGGCCACCCGAATCTGACGTGACACGTATTCTTTGCGAACCTTCCACTCGGCGATGGAGGACGGCACGGTGAAGGGGAAATAGCCGTTGAGATCTTTCAGAGCCCGCAGGCGTGCATCATCCGGAGCGGCCCACGGACCAGCCGCACTGACATTCGCAGCAAACAACGCCTCTGCCGGAAGCAAGGCCCCGGCAGACACTGCAGCAGAAAGACGCAGTAAGCCACGACGGCCCAGAGATCGCCTTGTCATCAACGGCACTCCATGTCAGGTAATCTGGAAAGAATGGGAATCCCGGGAAAAGTATATCACCGGCAAGAAAAGGGAGCGAGTCTACCGAATCTGCGCAGTATTCGAAGCAAGAATCCCCCCGCAAAACCCCCTCAATCGCTACACCCCCATCCGTCCCATCAAGAACCCTGCCCCCTGCCCCCCCCCTACTTCTTCAAGGCCGGATCACTGGCAGCGTCCGCCTGGTAATACAGCGCCGACGGAATCAGGATTTCCCCCGGGACATCTTCGCCAGCAAAGAACTTACCGATCATTTCGATGGTGGTGCTGCCCATCGTTTCGGGGAACTGAATGGGATCGCAGACGATTTTCCCTTCCAGAATGGCGGTCTTGCCTTCGATGGCCCCGTCGAATCCGATGATCCGCACCTGCTCTGCCTTGCCGGCTTCTTCCAGGGCCACACGGGCACCAAGTGCAGAGGGATCGTTGATCGCAAACAACGCCACAAGATCGGGGTGAGCCTGGATCGCATCTCGGGCGGCGGCATTGCCGGCTTCGCGAGCCCCCTTGCCATTCAGAGTTGTCACGATCTCGATTTTTGCGGCCTCCGTCGTGGTGTTGTGAGCATCAATGACTTCTCGAAATCCTTGCACCCGCAACTGACAGGATTCGACATCCGGATAATCGATGACCGCAATCTTGCCGCCGGTGTCACCGATCAGCTTGACCATAGCTTCGCCCGCAAGTTTTCCCCCCTGAAAATTGTCCGTGGCAATATGGCAGACGACTTTGCCATCGGTGCCATCGTACTTGATGTCATTGGTGAACACCGGAATGCCGGCTTCGTTGGCTTTACGAATCGCTGTTCCGATGGCGCGGGAATCACAGGGATTCAGCACAATGGCGGACACACCCTGCACAATAAAGTCTTCGATCTGGGCGGTTTGACGATTCACGTCCTGCTCGCCGGAAACAACGATCACCTCGTAGCCCTGCTTCTGCCCCTCCGCAATCATGGTGTCGCCGATGATGCGAAAGAAGGGATTGGTCAGAGTCAGTGCTGAAAAGCCGATTTTCTTTCGGGCGCCGGCCGCAATCCCTGACGATGCCTCCGACGATGGCGCCGCATCGGTGGCTGGGTTGCCGGAATTCGTGGCCCCGGAACACCCGACGAACATCAGCAGTACAAGTCCCAACGCGGCACGCAGCATAGCTATCACTCTTTCTGTCTTTTCAGGAGTGCGAGATTCACGGAGGGAGTTCAAACGTGACGCCGTAGGAACCGGCAACCCGGACATGCGCCTTGCAGGTCGGTCGGCGGCATCCACAGGTCTGGAGAAATTACGCCCCCAGCAGGTACAACGCTCTGTTTTAGCGAATTCCGTGGGCATTCGCGAGTCTGTCGGGGGGCGTTACCCGGCACCGATCAGCCATGCATGCGTTTGAAAACGAAAACGGCGGTGAACGCGGGCAAGACGGCCCAACACCAGCGACCTGGCCGGTAGCAGCCTGCCGAAAAACCGGAATTCATACGACTCCGCGTTTCTGCAGCCAGTCTGGCTGGGGAAGCCCCTGGCCTTTCATTATACTTTGTTGACGCGGCCCTTCGCGGTTGGTCTCGGTCCACACGTGAAGATCACGTCGATCGCGGGTCCCGACGGACCAACGGCACCTGTCACTGGTCTCTGCCGGAAACACTGTTCCAGCGTCCGCCGCTCTTCTGTTCCTTTCGCTCGCAGGAAGTTCCGTTCCCCATGAACCTGTTGTCATTGATTCGCCAGCGTTTCGCCCCCGCACTTCAGGAACTTGTGGCGGATGCAGCACCGCTGCTGGAAATGATCCGCCCGGCACAGGACGCCCGTTTTGGCGACTTTCAGGCCAACTTTGCGATGCCGCTGGCCAAACAACTTGGTCAAGCGCCTCGCGACGTGGCGCGACAGGTGGTCGAACGGCTCGACCTGACCGATCTTTGTGAACCGCCGGAAATCGCCGGTCCGGGCTTTATCAACCTGCGACTGCGCACCGACTTTCTGGCCACACAAATTCAGCAGATTGCCGGCGATGATCGGCTCGGCTATCAACCGGTCGCCGAACCTCGGCATGTCGTCGTGGACTTCTCATCACCCAACGTCGCAAAACCCATGCACGTGGGACACCTGCGCAGCACGGTCATCGGAGATGCCATTTGTCGTACCCTGCGATTTGTCGGCCATCGTGTCACCAGCGACAATCACATCGGCGACTGGGGCACGCAGTTCGGCATGATCATTTACGGCTATCGTCATTTCCGTGATCAGGCCGCGTGGCAGCTCAGTCCGGTCAACGAACTGGCACGCCTCTACAAACTGGTCAATCAACTCTCGGATTACCACGCGACCGTCGCCAAACTGCCGGCCCTGCAACAGGCCCTGACAGACGCCCAAAGTCGACTCGAACGACTGAAGAACGAACCGACCGCCCCGGATAAGCTGGCAAAACAGGTCATCACCGCCGGAAAAGAAGTCACCGCAGCCAATTCCGATCTCGCCGCTGCCACCGCCTCCGTGCAGCGGATTCAGCAGACGCCGGAACTGCTGGCTCTCGCCAATGCTCATCCGGACATCGCCCGTCGAGCCCGTGACGAAACCGCCCGACTGCATGCCGGAGATCCTGAAAACAATGCCCTCTGGAATCAGTTCCTCCCCGCCTGCCTCGAAGCACTCAACCAGATCTATCGCCGTCTGGGGATCACCTTCGATCTCACGCTGGGCGAAAGCTACTACAACCCGATGCTGGCCGATGTCGTCAGCAGCCTGAAGGCACGACAACTGGCGACGCTTTCCGAAGGCGCCACCTGCGTCTTTCTCGAAGGCAATGCCGCGCCGTTCATCGTGCAGAAAACAGATGGCGCTTACACCTACGCTACAACCGACCTTGCCACAATTCAGTACCGCCAACAGTCGCTGAAGGCTGACGAAGTCCTCTATGTGGTCGACAAGCGGCAGTCAGAACACTTCCAGCAGCTGTTCGCCACCACCGCGCTCTGGGGCATTCAGGGACTCAAACTGCAGCATGTCTCCTTCGGGACTGTGATGGGCACCGACAACAAGCCTTACAAAACCCGCGCTGGTGATACCGTCGGACTGGAAAGCCTGCTGGACGAAGCCATCAATCGCGCACGCCGCATCGTCGACGAAAATGATGACCGACGTGAAGTGCCCCTGCTGTCCCCTGACGAACGAGCGCGAATCGCCGAGATCGTAGGACTGGGAGGCATCAAGTACGCCGATCTGCATCACAGCCGCGACAGCGATTATGTCTTCGACTGGGACAAAATGCTGGCAACCACCGGTGATACCGCCACCTATATGCAGTATGCCCACGCCCGCGTCTGTGGCATTTTCCGCAGGTTGCAGATCGATCGCTTGTCGTTCAGCACGCAAAACATACCCGTGCAGCTGCAAACCCCCGAAGAACGACGTCTCGCACTGCAATTGCTGATGTTCGGATATGCCGTCGAAAGTGTGCTGAATGACTATCGGCCGCACCTGCTGACCGCATGGCTGTTCGATACGGCCGACGCATTCAGCCAGTTTTTCGACAAGTGCTCCGTGCAGAACGCAGAATCCGACGAACTCCGCAACAGCCGGCTGATCCTGTGCGACCTCATGGCCCGCGCAATCCGGACCGGATTGTCCCTGCTGGGTATCGAAGTCTCAGACATCCTCTAATGTGAGCGGTTTTCAGTTTTCAGTTTTCAGTTTTCAGTTTTCAGTTTTCAGTTTTCAGTTTTCAGTTTTCAGTTTTCAGTTTTCAGTTTTCACCGCCCACCGCCCGGCAACCGGCCTTTTTTGCCGACCCGGCACC
>CAIYBH010000205.1 GCA_903924405.1 uncultured Planctomycetaceae bacterium
AGAAATGCGAAAAACCCAGGGGAAACCAGGGTTTTTGAGCGGAGAGGGAGGGATTCGAACCCTCGGTACCCTTGCGGGTACACCGGTTTTCGAGACCGGCACATTCGGCCACTCTGTCACCTCTCCGGATTTACAAGTTCTGTTATTCAGCACACACGTCCCGTCGCCGGTCGGTCAGCATTCGTGGAAACACTGGCCATTGGAAACACCGGCCACCGTGACACCAATGATGTCCAGCGTTCGGTGAAGAAGACGGCGTCTGTACGGCAGAATTGTAATCGGATCGCCAATAGTTTCCAGTCTGCCCCACGGACGGTACGCTTCACCATCGTTCTGTTTAAATCCATGGGGAAATTGCCGTACCTGTCCTGCTGTGTTTCCGTGTCATCAGAAGACAGGCGGCGGGGCTTTTGACGTTGCCGGAGAATTGCGATGACCTGGGGAACTCGACGAGATTTTCTGCATTACGGATCAGCACTGGCGGCATCTTCCCTGATCGCTCCGACGATCGCCGCACAGAGTCCGCCGGGGCAGAGGCCCGTGCAGGATCCGACCGTACAGGTGGTCTTTCCCAGGACTCGAATTCCCTTGACCTTCATCATTGATGATTCGACCTGCCTGGTCAATATGGGGCATTTCTGTCTGCCGCAGTTTCAGGAGTGTTATCCGGATCGACCGGCCTACCAAAAGCCATGGCAGTCGTTTCCTCGCGAAATTCCCGATCAATTTGTTCGCGAGTTCGGCGAGTGGTGTGCGGAGCAGGGCGTGAAGGGGAAGTACAGCATCGTGCCATATCCTGCCTGTGTTGGCTGGCTGGACCGAGAGTTGCCGGGCTGGTCCCGACGTGCTCTTCAGGACAGTCTGGACCTTGTGCGGACGCTGATGCTTCCTAATTGGGACATTCATCCCGAGATGATTACTCACACACGGGTGATTGACCTGAAAACCGGGCGTCCCATGGAAGCGATTTCTGCTGCCACCATGGAGAACTCGTACCCGCAGGAAGAGAAAAGTGTGGACGAACTGGCAGAGTATCTGGCGTATGCCCTGCGTATTCTGAAAAACTGCGGGCTGCCCTGTGAAGGTATCACGACGCCGGGCGGGTTTGGCAATCGAGTGAAGCCGAAGCTTTCGCTGGCCGTCCAGCAGGCGGTTCGGGACGTCTTCCGCACGCCGATTCCTCATTTCTTCAAGTATGTGATGGAGGGTGAGCAAAGTACTGAGCCGCGACTGGAGCATGTCTCCGGACTGGGCACAGACCATCTGTCGCTGACGGTGAATATCCCGGCGGGAACCGGCGACTGGTTTGGAAGCTGGGAAGGCGATGCGATTCCGGAGCCCGACCGGTACTGCACTGCCGACGCGTCGTCCGGTCGTCTGGTCGAATTGATTGAACGCGGCCAGCCCGGTTTTTTCCTGTGTCACTGGCCGGGAATGTACTGCAATGGCACCCGAGCCGGCTTCAAGGCCTTTCAACGGGTGGTCAATTCGATTCACGACAAGTACCGTGACCGCGTTCTGTGGATGAAGCTGAGCGAAATTGCGACCTACTGGGCGGCGAAGGAATTGACGCAGATCCAGCGGGACGGCAACGTGGTGACTCTGGATGCCCCCTTTGCCTGCAAGGACTTCACACTCAGGATTCCGTCCACTGTACCGATGGTTCCAGTGATCACACATCCAACCGGGGAAGCGTCGTTCACCGAGGTACGTGAGCTGCGGCAATTGAAGTCCGGAACATGGCAACGTACCGGCGATGCGTAGACCCTGTGCATGGAATTGCCTGTCGGAATCACACGGATTGAGGTCTGAATTCCGCAACCGGCAGGGTGATAAGGCCGAACTGAGATGGTGGAAATACGGCGAAATCAACGGGAATGCCGACAATTCCAACGGATTTTTCAATATGGGAACCCCCGCCTGTCTTCCTCGGATTTCATCCTACCGGTGCAGCGTCTGATGTGGGTACAATTCGGTGCCTTCGGGTTCTTTTCCGCTTCCCACCATCACAGCAGCCAGCCCGACCATGATGATTTTCCTGCAGAAGTATTCCGTCGTTGCCATTCTTCTTTTTTGCGGACTTGCGCCCGGTCTGGCACAGGACGCGGTGGATTTTAATCGGGACATTCGTCCGATTCTGTCAGAGAATTGTTTTCACTGCCATGGTCCTGATGCAGCTCAGCGTCAGGGAGACCTGCGGCTGGACGACCGTGATGGCGCATACCGAGTGATTCAGCCGAAGCAGCGTGCGTCCAGCGAACTTTTCAGCGCATCTGCAGTGCGGACGATGAACAGGTCATGCCGCCCCGGGATTCCAACAGAACCCTGACGGCCGCGCAAATCGAACTGCTGGGGCGATGGATTGACCAGGGCGCTGTATGGGGCGACCACTGGTCATGGACACCGATTGTCTCGCCGCCAGTTCCTGTGGTGGAATCGACCGCAGACTGGCCCGTTCGAAATCCCATTGACGCGTTTGTGCGTCGCCGGCTTGCGGAAAAAGGGCTTTCGCCATCGCGTGAGGCGGAGAAGTCTGTCCTGATTCGCCGAGTCACTCTGGATCTGACGGGGCTACCCCCGGCTCCGGACGACGTTGACGCATTCCTCCACGATGACTCTGCCGATGCCTTTGACAAGGTGGTGGATAGGCTGCTGGAAACACCAGCCTACGGTGAGCGGATGGCGTGGGAGTGGCTGGATGCGGCGCGTTATGCAGATTCCAACGGTTACCAGGGAGATTCTGACCGAACGATGTGGCCATGGCGCGACTGGGTCGTCGACGCATTCAACCGAAACCTGCCCTATGATCAATTCACGATCTGGCAGCTGGCAGGCGATCAGTTACCGGATGCCACCTTCGAGCAGAAGCTGGCAACCGGCTTCTGTCGAAATCACATGATTAACGGGGAGGGCGGTCGGATCGCCGAAGAAAACCGTGTGGACTATGTCATGGATATGGCAGAAACCACGGGCACATTGTGGATGGGGCTGACGTTCAACTGCTGTCGCTGTCATGATCACAAGTTCGACGCCCTGTCACAGAAGGATTACTACAGCCTGTTTGCCTTTTTTAATCAGACCCCAGTTCGCGGGGATGGTGGCAGTGGGCAGACAGCGCCGGTTCTTGCCGCGCCGACGTCTGCTGAGAAACAGGCACTTGAGAAGCATGAGGCGACAATCCGTACTCTGCAGGAAAAACTGGCAAATCGTGACAGGGAACTGCAACAGATGCAGCCGGAGTGGGAAACGACGCGACTGGCAGCACTGACCGGCAGAGCAACCTGGGAAGCACTGACCGCCACAAGTTTGAAAGCCGACTTTCAGAACCTGCAGCAGGGCAGCGACAGGATCATTCAG
>CAIYBH010000206.1 GCA_903924405.1 uncultured Planctomycetaceae bacterium
GCGCTCAATGAGCCAACTGTCAAAGCGATTTGAAGCACGCGCCTTACTTGGCGTGGTTTCACCTGAACCTGCAAGCATTCAACACGTGGCTGCGGCAATTGTTGCACGTGCTCATTCGTTGTCGCTCACTACAGTTGCGCTCGTTCCTGCAGATGAGCAGACGTCGACACAGCTTTTGGTTGAGCAAATTCATGCAGTTACGTCACCCCTAGGCGTAGCAATTACTTCGCTTACTCCAATTTCGTTGAACGCCCGCTGGGTGAGTCCATCGAACAACACTTCCGCAGTGATCTCGTCCGGGGACTGGTGATGACCGATGCCAAAATCGGTGTCTTCACCTCACCCCACGATCCCTCCCTGCTGCAGAATCGCTGCTTCCTGTATCACGTTACGGGGCAGGGCACCGGCGAATGGAAAGTCCCTCTCGGCGGAATGCAGTCTCTGGTCAATGCCTTGCTGACACGCTGCGTGCAGCATCATGCCCAGCTGGTGCTGAATGCCACAGCCCTGAACATCGAACACCAGGGCGATCGCAGCACAGTCACGTTTCAAACTCCGGCCGGCCAGCAGCATGTGACGGCGCGCCGAGTTCTCGTCAATGCCGGACCTCGGACCTTCGCGCGCCTGCTGGGCCGAACGTGGCAGCCCGCTCCCGAAGATGTCGGCTCGGTCGTCAAAATCAATATGCTGCTCCGCAAGCTGCCTGAACTGCGAGCGACCGAAGTCACCGCGGAAGATGCCTTCGGTGGCACCTTTCATCTCGATGAAGGCTACCAGCAGATGCAGCACTCGTGGCAGCAGGCGGCCGCAGGTCAGCTGCCTGATCCGCCACCAGGCGAACTCTATTGTCATTCACTGACGGATCCGTCCATCCTGTCCCCGGAACTGCAGGCTCAGGGGTTTCACACGCTGACGCTCTTCGGACTGGATCTGCCGTGGACGCTGTTTGAAACGGATCACGACGCTCGCCGGCAGACCATTCTGCAACGCTACCTCGATGGACTCACTCGCTTGTGCACGGGTCCATTCGAAGACTGTCTGGCCCGGGACGCGTCCGGACGTCCCTGCATCGAGATTCACACTCCGCAGGATCTTCAGCAGGAACTTGATCTCGACCTGGGCAATATCTTCCACAATCAACCCTCCTGGTTCTTCACAGACGATGCCGACAGGGCAGGGCAGTGGGGCGTGGAAACAGACCTTCCCGGAATTTTCTGCACTGGTTCCTCAGCACACCGTGGCGGCGCTGTCAGCGGGATTCCGGGGTACGCGACGGCACGCTGCATTCTCGGGCATCGCTGACGGTCAAAACCCCGGCGGGCCATCCCGTGCGAAACACATCGCGGACTGCCACTCGGTCTGTCAGTTTGCATTGCCGACATGTTCTATCAATACTGTGGTCCCCGCGCGTCCCCTGTGACGCTGGACTCCTGCTCGCGATAGTTCACCCCTGATTTCCAGCCGGACCACTCCGCATGGAATCAGGCAGAAAGGGATTCCCATGCCCGGCAACTCAATCAGGACCGACCTTCGCCCTGCCATGTGGGCCCTGTGGCTGTCCATACTGTGCTGTTCAAGCTCCGAACTTCAGGCGCAGTTTGATGACCCCAACGTGGATCCAGACGCTCTGCCGACGGTGCCGGCCGGATTTCGTGTTTCCGTGTTTGCCCGTGAACCCCTCGTGCGACAACCCTGTTCGATAGCGTTTGACACACAGGGGCGACTGTTCATCGGCATGGGACCGCAGTATCGCAATCCCACTCCGGACACCCCGGGCGACAGTGTGGTCCTGCTGCAGGACCACGACGGTGATGGCGCAGCGGATCACGCTCACACGTTTGCCACGGGCTTCAATGCCATTCAGGGACTGGCGTGGAAAGGTCGTGACCTCTGGATCGCAAATGCTCCGGATCTGACTGTCGTTCGAGATCTTGATGGCGATGACACTGCCGACGAATATGTGCGAATCTACACCGACCTCGGAAACCTTGAACATGGACTGCACGGGCTGAACTGGGCACCGGACGGCAGGCTCTACATGAGCAAAGGCAATTCCAAGGGATTGACACAGCCGGGCCGAATGGCCCCGCGACCATTTCGCGACCTGTGGGGTGTGACGGCTCCGGACGGGACTCCCGATTTTCCTGAGCCCGAATCCTTTACGCCCGAGACGTACCGACGCGCGTACCACGACCCGGCGGATGACTGGGGGCGGGAAGGCGGGATTCTGCGTTGCGAAGACGGCGGAAAGCAACTGGAAATTGTCGCCACCGGCTTCCGCAATCCCTGGGACATCACAGCGGATCATGGCTTCAACTGGCTGGGGACCGACAACGACCAGACGCAGGGCGATCGCGTCATCATGCCGTTTTCGGGAGCACACTTTGGCTGGAATCATGCGTGGAGTTCCCACTGGTCGACGGACGCGCATCCCCCGACAGCCCCGGTGAGCGGCCCGTTGTTCGAAGGCTCTGGCACAGGACTGGTCTATTACAATGCCCCTCGATTTCCTGAGTCCTGGCGGGGTGGGTTCTTTATCAACGACTGGTTGCGAAAAACCACATTTTTCTGGCGTCCGACCTGGGATGGCGCCCTGATGCGACCAGCCGGTGGCGACTGGGTTCCATTTGTTGAGGGTGGTCAATCGTTGTTTCGCCCAACAGATCTGGAAATCGGCCCGGACGGTGCACTCTGGATTCTCGGCTGGAGCCGTGGTTACGGCGCTGAATGGAATGGTGACAAACTCGTCAGTGAGGGCCGAGTGTTCCGCGTGGAATGGACAGGAACGGCCACCACGCCCCGAAGCCAGGCCCCGGCAGCACCGCTGAAGCAGCAGTCCCTTGCGCAACTGCTGGACCTGTTTTCAGACCCCATCCCGGCCCGGCGCATTGACGCTCAGGAAGAACTGCTGCGACGTGGTGAGACAGCCCGCCAGTCGCTGCTCGCGGCCCTGAATTCCGCGGATTTGTCCGAGTCATCTGAGACCTGGATCGCATGGACTCTTGGGAGAATGCAACCTGAGTCTTTGGCAGCGGACCAGGAATTTGTTCGCTGGCTCGCCAGTGATTCCCCCCCGGCCCGCAGTCTGAATCTCAGAATTCAGACGATCCGGATTCTGGCCGATCGGATTCATCGCTCAGCACAACCGCGTCCACTCCCTGAGATTGTGATCAGCAATCTCAGTCATCCGGAACCGCGAGTGCGAATCGCTGCTGTGCTGGCCATCCGTGAAACGGCGGAGTCCACCGCCGTGAAGCCACTCCTGCAGGCACTCGCTGTGGAATCGGACCCCACCATCGTCTACGCGGGGTGGCAGACACTGCGGCGTCTGGCCACGGTGGACGATCTCCGCGTCCTGCTCGGCGATTCCCGCCCCTCCATGCAGCAGGCCGCGTTCCTTGCGCTCGCGGAATCCGGGCAGATGCAACCCGCCATCGCTGAGTCCCTGACTGCGCTGCCCATCGCTCGCATCTGGCTGGAGAAACAGCGCAGTGGCAGCGAGGTCATGCAGGTGCGTGGCCGTCCTCTGTCCACAAGCGAAGAAGCACGAGCAGCCGGAACCGAATCTGCCGTTGAATCTGCGATCAGCCTGATTCGCGGGCTCCACGCAAAGAGCACCGCGCTGTACCAGACGAAGCCCGGGGCGTTGCGTGCCGGAGCCCTCGTATTCAGCGATCGGGATTATACATTTCGTCAGATTCCGGACGCGCTGCTGAATGCTGAATACATCCAGACGGCGAACAACGACGACGGCTCCGCAGGTGCTGATTTTCTGACGTTTGAAGCACTGCTCCCCGTGACGGTCTATGTCGCACTCGATACGCGACAACAGGATCCCCCGGCGTGGCTGGCGACGGGATTCCAGAAGTCAGACATGCAACTGCAGGCGGATCACTGGACACTGCAGGTGTATCGAAAAGACTTCCCTGCGGGCGAGATCACGCTGGGAGGCAACACCAATGATGGAACATCGGGGGGTAAAAGTCATTACACAATCGCACTGCAGCCACAGATCATCACGACACCCGAACATGAAGCTAATCTTACGGACGTTATAACGTTATCACCTAAAGGTGATCCCGGTCGGGGTGAAGTCCTGTTTCGTCATCCTGCGGGCCCGGGCTGCTTCAAGTGCCACAGTCTGGATCAGCAGCGAAATGGATTTGGTCCTGCACTGGGGGATATTGGCAGACGTTCTGCGGCACGTCTGATCGCTCAGTCGATTGTCGAGCCTGATGCGGTCATCACGGAGGGCTTTCAGTTGCAGGTTGTGGTCACCACGGAAGGCAAACAGTACTCCGGAGTTCTGCTGGAGGAAAGCGGACTTTCCGTCACGCTGGGCCTGTCTACGGGAGAACGACTGGTCCTGGGGAAGGACATCATTGACGAGCGTCGTACCGAACGGACCTCGGCCATGCCCTCGATGAAATCCCGGCTCAGCAACGCCGACATCGCCGATTTGACGGCCTTTCTGCTGACGCAGCAAAAAGGGGTAACGGCCCCCGCATCGACAGCCACGGAGCAACAGCCTGCGGGAGTGGAAATCCAGCCGGACCAGCTACTGCTCTCGGATGTGCATGGCCCGATCGGCGAGTTTGTCTTCAATGACCCACAGATACGCCGCCCCTACCTCACACGACTGAAAACCATGACCGGGCGACAGGTCACACGGAATCACCCGCCAGTGGAAGGAGTTGACGCAACGGATCATGAGACGATGCATCCAGGGATCTGGCTGGGCTTCGGCGACTTTGGCGGCACAGATTTCTGGCGTAACCGTGGCACGATTGAGCATGTGCGATTTTCCGATGGGCCGCAGAACCGTGACGGCGTGATTTCATTCACCACCGAGTCACGACTGCTGAGCGAACAGCGGGAGGAACTCGGGACGATGAGCAATCGGCTTAGGATACACTCGCTGCCGGACATGCGACTGATTGTGTGGGAAGCGGAATTTGGTTCCAGCACGCGGGATCTGGTCTTTGGAGATCAGGAGGAAATGGGGTTTGGAGCTCGCGTGGCGACCGCCATCACGGAAAAAAACGGGGGACAGATCCGGAATTCATCGGGCCAGACATCGGCTGCAACGACGTGGGGACAAGCGGCTGACTGGTGTGACTATTCCGGGACCGTGGATGGACGAGCGATGGGCATCACACTGATGGGAGATCCGCAGAACTTTCGTCGCAGCTGGTGGCATAATCGAGACTATGGGGTGTTTGTCGCCAATCCCTTTGGTCGTGCGGCCATGAAGCAGGGGGCCGTGGACCGAGTTGAGGTTCCGCGTGGGCAGACCTTTCGCCTGCGATTTGGTGCGGTCCTGCATGACGGACCGGACTATTCTCCCCACGCGGCGTGGGAACATTTTCTGAAGCGGGTACAACCGCCGTCCACGAAGTAAACGGGACAAAGTCGGTGCATCCGTGGTTTCAAAACACGGGGAGGGCGAGTGCTCCTGCCGAGCCGCAAATCCCGACCTCATTCCCATTCGGCTCCCTGCCAGCTCCAAAACGCCATCTGTGTCCATCCGTGTCCATCCGTGGTTTCAAAACGAACACCACCTCGACTTCGGAGTTCCACAGTGGGACACCCCCAGACCTGGCACTGAGGTTTGGGATCTCTCAGATACCATGATGGTCCACAAACGCCGGCGTGGTTGATGGGACGGTTGCCTGTGCACTGGAGGTCGCTGAAGCAGTGGATGACGCGGGCGACGCTTCACTTTCTTCCCTCTTCATCACAACAGGTCCCGTTTGCCGGCTATTGGAGACCTTCGACACTGCGTGGTCAAATCCCATGTGACCCAGCCACTGCAAAAACACTCGGCGACCGGGTGCGGACCGGCCGATCAGCAGCAAACCCAAAACCGCAGATACGAGCGCCGCGAGAAGACATTCGTACGGCTGTAATGGCCAGTAAGCATAGATCAAGTCGCCGAGCAATCTTCGACCGGGTCTGTCCTCGGTGAGGACAACCTTTACGACCCAAACAGCCAGCCCAAATAGAACAACGCCGGCAAGGACTGGCCGTTCAAGCCAGTCTTGCCGGGTGATCGTGGTCGCGAGAATTCTGATGTGAGGGCGTTTCCCTGCCGAACGCGTCGCAGACTGTCGGTGGCGAACGCCTTCTCCGGCCTGCTCGTTTCGCCGACCAACACCCTGCTCGTGCCATGGTCGAAAACTTGTGTCACTCTGATTCGAGTACTTTGCCATGAACAGCCAGCTCACACCAAATACGGTGGAAAGGAGCACACCGAGTGCGTTTCCCATGATCAGGCTGACACCTATGCAGCAGACAATGACTGCCGTCCGCTGCCAGGGGATTCGGCGGACGGTTGTTCGTAGTCGCGTCAACTGCTGGAGTCGCCTCAGGCTGCGTGGCTGATGA
>CAIYBH010000207.1 GCA_903924405.1 uncultured Planctomycetaceae bacterium
CAAGCGGCCTTCGCCTGTGTTGATCCGTGGCTGAAAAAGCCTTCCAGTGCCCGGTCGCAGCAGCAGAATCCCTGACCTCAATCCTTCGCGGTTCCTGCATCGATCCGCATACTCACACATGCCGTCGCGTTGCGACTCTGCGAATTCATTCCGCCTCGTCACCTCGGATTGCCATCCGAGGCTGTCGCATGACGTCGCGTTGCGACTGAACGGCAGGCGATTACGAGTTGCTATGTCATCTCGCCCGCGTGCTGGTGAACGCCAGAGCGCACATTTCGGCGGAGCGAAATGCGACTATCTTCTGGTTGAACGCCGTTTTGCCAGCCCGGAGGCCGGTTCCCATCAGGAAAAGTCCCACACCCACCTCCTGAGCCATGGCACGCTTTGCTGCAATTCCGATTTGAAGTTACGTTCCGAAAACACCGGAGATGCTCTATCCTGCTTGCTCGGTAGTCGCCCCGAAACCAAACCTCAGTCGGGGATCCCAAATGCTCGCGCGTCACGCCTGACACAGATACGCCCGCAGCGCTTCAATCAGGACAGTCACTCAGACGGAATGCCACATGCCAGATCAGGCCCCGGAATGCCCCGAACGCCCGCAGTCCGCACCATCCGCCGCTGTCTGTTGTGGCGCTGTCAGCGCACGCCGCAACGCCGTGGTCGTGTCCAGCCCCGCAAAACTCAACGTGTTCCTCGAAGTCCGGGAACGACGCCCCGATGGCTACCACGAACTTGACACCGTCATGGTTCGCACCACGCTCTGCGATACCCTCACCGTGCTCCCACGTCAGGATCAGCAACTGACCCTGCGTTTCAGTGACGCCACTCCAGAACCGCTGCGCACAGGTGTCCCGCTGGATCACCACAATCTGATTCTCCGCGCCGCCTCAGATCTGCAGCAGCTCGCCCAAACCCAATTCGGCGCTGATTTCATCCTGCACAAACAGATTCCGCCGCAATCCGGCCTCGGGGGCGGCTCCGGCAATGCCGCCGCCACCCTGCTGGCCTGTCGCACCGCATGGAATCTCTCCGTCAGCGATCAGCAACTCCACGACATCGCTGCCACTCTCGGCAGCGATATCAACTTTCTGCTCAGTGGACACCGCGCCGCTGTCTGCCGCGGACGCGGAGAACAGGTGTTTCCCATCGAACTCGCCTCGCGGCTGTTCTTCCTCGCCGCCAGACCCGCCCGCGGCAACAGTACACCCGACATCTTCCGCAGGACTCGCATTCCAGAGTCTCCCGTCACGTCCCGGAATATCGTACGCTGCCTCGCAGAAGGCGACCTTCACCAACTCCACCAGTGCTGCTTCAATCGCCTGACCGCAGCCGCCTGCGAGGCCAATCCGGAAATGCAGCAACTCATCACGTCGCTCAGCCACGTGACCGGCCGCACCGTCATCATGTCCGGCAGCGGCTCCACGGTCTTCCTCCCCTGCCTTAACGCCCAGGATGCCGCCCATCTGCAGCAAATCATTCGCCGCAAACTGCACATCAATCTGTGGAATCTGGAAGTTTGACAGGGCGCCGGATCCCCGACGGCGAGGCCCCCACATCAGATGGTCTCGGCACGTTCAGCCGACAGCAGTGGCTCGCCTGGTCTGCATGACATCCCGACAACAGACGGCTCTGCCGCGATATCACGGCGTCACAACGAATAACGCGTCATGAAGTCGCTGCACGTTGCCCGCGACTCTTTCCACCAGACGCGTAGTCGGATCCGGCTGCAGACAGTTGTCCAGCAGGACCACTCGAAAGCCCAACTGCTCAGCCTTTACAGTCACTGCTTCAGAAAACTGACGATGCAGCAGCAACAGTCGGACCTTGCCCGCTGGCAGTTTCTCTGCGGCCGTCGCCAACTCTTCCAACGCTCTGTCCGGCAACGCGCCCGTGGGTGACCAGTGCAGATATGGCCCCTCCAGTCCCGCGTCCCGCAGCAGATACAACCAGCAACTGGAATCCGCGAGAACCACCGGCTTTTCAGCAGTCACTCCCCCCTGAATCTGCTGGCAAAGCTCACTGGATTTCTGCAGCACGATTCGCATCCGACCGGATTCTCGAATCACGTCCGCCTTGCACTCAGGGCGCATCCGGATCAGTCGCCTCTCGATCTCCCCAATCTGCTCATTCAACAGTGAAGGTGATAACCAGCTTGACCACACAGTCCCCGCATGGCTGTGACTGCCCTCCGGACCATGCCGATGAGTCACCGCGTCCGGAATCCGGATCAGGCGCGATGACACACCCGCTGTGGTGTCCACCGTTCTGGAAGGCGCCAACGCAACACGCTCCGTCCACGGCTCCCAGTCGGCCCCGTTCAGCAGGACCAGCGACGCCTGCTGCAACAGCTTCGCCGCTTCTTTCCTCGGACGCCAATCAGGTGAGAACTTCTCGGGCGGTACCACGTTCTGCACGCGCACAGCCTGACCTGCCAACGTCTCCACGACATCCTGAAACCCGGCCGTAGTCACAATGACCAACGGTGACTCCACAACTTTCGCCCCAGCAGCCGGCGATGGTGCTTCGCCGCACCCCATCCCGCACAGCCAGCACAGAGCACTTAAAAAGATCGCACCAGCAAACGATCGCATACGCCACTGACCCCAATTGCCGTGATCAACACACGGAACAGATTAACACCCACCCCATGCCTTGCCGCTCAATCCTGACCGATCGCATACAAATAGCGATCCGAACGCACCAGCAGACGTTGGCCATCCACAGCAAAACTTCCGTTGAACTGCCCACCATCACCGAGATCGTTGCGGCCCAGCTCAGAAAACTCAGGTGATGCCGGTACCACAATCGTGCGCCCATCCCGCGACAGGTAATAAATCCGCCCGCCAGCCAGCAGTGCCGACGCATAGATCTGTCCCGCTCGATTCACCCGCTCCTCATACACCACTTCACCCGTCTCCGCCGACAGACAATAGGCGATCTCCCGATTGTCATTCATGAAATACAGATGCCCGTCATGAAAGACCGGCGACGTCACGTTCGAACCCTTCATGCTGGTCCATAACCGCCGACTCTCTGTTACATCTCCGCTGCCGCCCATGCGCACAGCCAACCCTGCGACTCCGGAACGTCCGCCGAGG
>CAIYBH010000208.1 GCA_903924405.1 uncultured Planctomycetaceae bacterium
AACACGACGGCGAACCCGGATGGCAGTCGATCTGGACTGGCTACAAAAAACTGCATGGACGGATCGAGGGTATGAAACTAGTGATGTCCTAAGGTCTGATTTCGTGGGTAATGACAAGGGCTGACGCCCATGGCTACATCCTATCGCCGCTCCGCGGCTGAAGCCCAAAACAAGCGGCTTGCGGGCCGGCTAACCCGGGCCCAGCCATCCCCGTGGTCGTGCTCGCCGAACCAACAACAGCAACTCCGATTTCGTGTGTTTCGTGTATTTCGTGGTTCACCAACATCCCCATCCCATCCGTGGTGATCTGTGTTCATCCGTGGTTGAAAAACAAAAACCAATCACAGAGCCGCAAGCATTTACACGAAGCACAACGTGTTGATTAGAAACCACAGATGAACACGATGCCCCACTGATAATCGCCTACGAAAATCCGTGGGCATCAGAAGCCAAACAGCCCGGTGATGCATCGGGCCTTCAACAATAATCAATCCCCGCACGCCCCTATCCGTGGCAATTCGTGTCCATCCGTGGTGGAAAACAAAAACCAATCACAGAGATGCATGCATGTTTGCATCGTTGGGAGGGCGAAGTTCCACCTGAGCCGCATGCATGTTTGCGGCTTGGCAGGAGCCGCGCCCTCCCGGGGATCAACCCTCCCGGTGATCAAATATCCCTGTGATCCATTATCTCGTCAGAATTCCCCGTTCAGCCTCATTTGAACAGGGGACGGCATTTTTCCAGACGAGTTCCGCGTTCGTCGGTGATTGCGAAGTCGACATCGCCGAACATCGTCACTCCGGCATAGCGACCGTCTTTGGCCAGCAGATAGAAACTGATATTGAAGTCCGGCTGTCCCTGTGCGTTGCGTAAACGCGGTTCGGTTGTTTTCGCGATTCGGCGCAGAACCTCCATGCCCGCGTCTTCCGGCGAAGCGCCATTCCGCATCAATTCCACTCCGGCGAACGAGGACATGTTCTGCAGGTTGGCTTCGCCGCGTCCCGTGCTGCCGCATGAGCCGACTTCGTTATCCACGTACAGGCCGGCACCGATGATGGGCGAGTCACCGACGCGTCCCGGGATCTTGAAGGCCATACCGCTGGTTGTTGTTGTGCACGACAGGTTGGCATTGGCGTTGATGGCTGAGCAATGGATGGTGCCGGTCGGACGACGAAAACGCAGTGCTCCGGTCGCAGCGACCAATTCAGAATGCTGTCGGAAGAACTCCGCCACCGGCGGTTCCGTGTCAGCGGGATCCGGGAGCCAGTCGTCACGATCACTAAGCGTTTCTTTCCATCGCAGCCAGATCCTGCGGGCATGATCCGTCAGCAGATTTTCTTCCTGAAATCCATGCGCCCTTGCGAACTCCAGCGCGCCCGCGCCGACCAGCAGCACGTGGTCGGTCCGCTGCAGCACCTTCAGGGCAACCTGGGCCGGATGGCGGATGTTCTGCAACGATGCCACACCCCCGGCACGATGAGTCGGACCATGCATCACCGCAGCATCCAGTTCCACGATGCCACGTTCATTGGGAAGGCCGCCATATCCCACGCTGGTGTCACGTGGGTCATCTTCGACGATCGCCACACCAGCGACCACAGCGTCGAGGGGATCAGCGCCTTCCTGCATCACTTCCCAGGCTTTTTGCGTCGCGGCCGCGCCGTTCCCTGAGGCAATGACGCGGGCAACAGCATCCACCTTCGATCCGGCCCTGGAGGCTGATGCTGTGGTGTGCGAGACCGCCATCGCGGATACGCCGGCCGCCCGCATAAATAAACGCCTGGTGACATCAGTCATCGGTGATGCTCGCGATAAGTCGCTGTCAAAAACAGGAAGGCACACGCCAGCGTGTGCGAACGCAGGAAGACAGAATACTACTCCGTGCTGGTTGCGTCGAGCGTGCCATCGTCGGGTTCCACGGGATTGCAACGCGGGTGGCCACGATCCCTCGTAGCCACAATTCGTCCGATCGCTGCCTGCGTCGCACCCACCGCCCGGGATCACTGGTGGATGGGGTTGGATTTGCCGGAGACGCGATTTGCCGACAAGTTGGGACAATCCATCTTCAGATTCTCAAAGGCGAGAGAGCCCGCACACCACCAAAGCAACGTTCACCGAGTCAATCGAGGGGAGTCTGTCGATCATCGAAATGTCGACAAAGGTCGGGCTTTTTCAGGCTCGGTCGATGAAAACCAGTGGAGCCCGCGTTGCCGGAGACTCTTCGCAGCGGCATGTACATGGGCTGAATTCCTGATTTTTTCTTGCTTCCTCTTGTTCCCGGAAGATAGGCTGTCGTGGGTGAAACGCCCTGGGAGGCACGTGCTGAGCTTTCCTTCGGGTACTGTCGCAAAACTAGTGCTCTTATTCATTGCCTCCAAGTGAATCGCTTTCGTTGACCTGCCTGCCGTACGTCCAGAAAGTGCACCCGTGGCTCTTGTCAACCCTGCTGTCGATCTTCGCTTCGTCGCTGCGCCGCTCGAAGCTGAAGACGAACAGCTCGATGTGTTTCAAATGCGGCAGCTCCGCAACGTGGCTCTGTTCCAGGACATGAAGCCGGGGCCGGACAAGTTCCCCGGGGCGATCGTCCTGCGGCGTTGTTCGCGGGGCCGGGTCCTGTTTCGTCAGGGCGATGCCGGACAGACTGCCTTTCTGTTTCTCACGGCTTCGGAGGCTCTGCAGGTCCTGCGGGCGATGGCGCTGGGCACACTGGCTCGGCGTGAGGCTGAGGCTGGCATACCCGGCGTCTCAGGAAAGCCCAATGCCGTCTCGGCGGGGCCGCATGCCGTGACCGGCTTGCCCAGTGACTTCGCCCGAGGGACGCGTTCTGCCGCCCACGTGCTTGCGGAACTGCAGCGTCTGGAAGGCCTCGTGACTGAGGGGAACTCGCCGCTTCGCACCGGTCATCCTGCCGTGGCGGAAGCACGCCTGGTGACATCCCACGCATCGGTCGAGCCACCATCCGGACGTTGGCAACGGCTGGTCGCTGCCATACGACGGCCGTTTGGTGGTGAAGCGAAAAAGCCGGATCTGCGAGCGATTCCGAGTGAATGTCCCGAGGATTTTTCCGCGGTCTCCAGTGTGGTTTCGTTGAAGGCCGGAGATCTCTGTGGGGAGTCCAGCTGTCTGCATTTCGCACCACGGGCTTCGACGGTGGTGCTGACTGCGGGTGACGCGGATGAGCCGGTTTACGTGCTGGAAATCCTGCGGCACGTCCTTGAGGCACTGCGGCGCAGCGTTAACTTTCAGGCTCGTCTGGATGAAACCTATCGCCAGCGTACCATGGAGGTTCAATTTCGCGCTTTACCTGTGTTCAGCGCGTTGACATCGGAAGACTATGCGTGGCTTGCGCCACAGGTTGAGCTCCAGAGTTTTCCTGAGGGTGCCATTCTGCAGGACGAGCATCAGGCGGTCGTTGAGAGCTGCTTTTTAATTCGCAATGGTGTTGTACGAGTGATGCAGGATCTGGGTTGCCTGCTGGGGCCACGGGATATTCTGCATCCAAACAGGCTGCTGCAGTGTCTGGAGTCGAGCAGACAGGCGACCGACCTGGGCGCATCGCTGTTTGCGGAACTGTCTATCGACCTCCGGAAACTCGTCGAGCGTTCGTCAGGGGCTTCAGCAACATTGAGCCGCAGCGAACTGGAACAGCTGCGAACTGGTTTGAACGACTGGATACGGTCCTCGCGGCTGGCAGATACTGTTGCGCCATCGGCTTCTGCAGAGGGAGACGAAGCTGCTGAACCAGTAATCGCTGACCGTGAGGCTCGCAGACATGGGAGCAACTCTGGTTCACAGACCATACGTGGACCGCTGGACTATCGGATCTGGAATCGACTTCAACTGGAGTGGCTTTGTCCGGGATGTCTGGTGGAACGTGCGGTGATTGCCAGCAGACAGCGAACGCTGGAATATCGTTCTCGCGGGGAATTGATTGGCGATGAATGCGTTTTCCGGGGGGAAGAAAGTCGCAGTCATTGCGCGGTGTATGTGCATCAGGCCACGGATGCGTCCGGTGCGGGCGCAGAACGGTTGGTCACTCAGCGACTGGATGTGGTGAGGATCCCTGCCGAGGTTCTGCGACAGCTGGCAGCGCGATCAACATCATTTCGTCGCGGACTGCAGTCGATCGCGGCAACGGCAGTACCTCTGCCCGACAACAAAACCGCGTATCGTTCAGGACTCGCTGCGGTGGACACAGCCGATTTTCATCAGCTGGGACTCGCATGGGGGCAATCGCTGATGGTGATTGACCTCGACCGTTGCACGCGTTGCAGCGAATGTGTGCGGGCCTGTGTGGATGCGCATGAGGACGGGCGAACACGACTGCACCTGGATGGACCTCGTTTTGAAGAACGCTATCTGATTCCCACCACGTGTCGCGGGTGTCTGGACCCGGTCTGCATGATCGGGTGTCCCGTGGGGGCCATTCATCGTGGGCAGCGCGGGGAAATCTGGATTTCTGATCACTGTATCGGGTGTAGTCGCTGTGCGGATCAGTGTCCCTACGGCTCTATTCAGATGGAACTGGTTCAGCCTGACAGCTCACATGCGAGGTCGGATCGCTCAGCCTCAGCGCCGGGATTCACCGAGTCCCCGATCCACGAAACGGCGGTGGTGTGTGACCAGTGCCGATTCACGCATTCGGGGCAACCGGCCTGTTTGTATGCCTGTCCGCACGACGCGACATTTCGTGTTCTCGGCTCACAGTTTCTGAAGGGGATCAGCTGAATGATTCCCGCCGAAAACTGCTATGGTGAAGTTGTCACGCGAGTCGGGCAACACGTGTCTGCGTACACAGGAGCGGCTGGTGTCAGCCTGCGGCCTTGCAGAGGAGCCGCCCGATGCTGATTGATCGGTCGCATCTGCCGTGGGGATTGTTCTCCGGCACTGTACTGGGGTTGGGAGCCGTCACTTATGTGATGTACTCCGCACAGG
>CAIYBH010000209.1 GCA_903924405.1 uncultured Planctomycetaceae bacterium
ATCTAGGTCTTCCGAATTCAAAACCTGAATCGCCCGCTTGGTAATTCGCTTGGCCCAGGAATTCCCCTGCGGAAACTCACAGGTGTGAAGGATGATGGCAATGGCCCCCTTCGGCAAAATCTTTTTGTTGGTAATCTCCATCGAAATCGGTAAAGCGTCCTCCAACAATGATCCCTGCCAGCCCCCTGGCCCAAAACTGTTCGGCCCCCCAACCATCAGAAATCCAATACCCAGATTGCGAATCGCATCGTGCAATGCCTGAATCTGAGCCCCCAGGAGGTCGTCCGCAGGGACGTCGGCAAAGATCACTGCGTCATACGGCATCAGAGATAATGGGTCGTACGGAAATTCCGTGGCAACCTGAACGTCCACCTGACGCTCCCCCTGCTTCAATGCCAACTCCAGAAATCGCAACTCCTCCGGCGAACTTTGCACCCCACGCACCAGCAGAATCCGTCCAGGACCGTCCAGATACAGATAGTTGCGAACTTCATTGTTCTCCGGACGACTGTCCTGATCAGGTCTCACCTCTATCCGCGCGGAATATTCGTAGTAACCGGGCTGGTCCACTTTGATCGGTATCGAATAACGACTTTTTCCAGCAGCAAAACTGACAGCCTGCCGCGTAATCACTCGACCGCCCTCTTCCAGTACCAGCTCTCCGTCGCCAGCTTTCAGGGAATTCAGAACGATCGATGCCTCATAGGATTCTCCCAGCCGCACAAGTCGCGGCAGATCCAGTCGCTCCAGCAACACTTCCGATTCATACACATAGTCCATCGGGACAACACTGACTTCAATGTCCCGAGACTGAAGGTCGTCCAGCACGTCCTTCAACTGACCCACCGTCTCGGTGCCGTCACTGACCAGCAGAATCCGTCCCAGATGATCCTCGGGAAGCATGGCGGCACTCAATGCCAGCGATTGTTCCAGATTCGTTGCGTCCTGACTGACCTGCGAGTTCACATAACGCTCAAACGGAAATGTGGCCCGCGGCGGATACTCAACAGCCGGTGTACGGCCAAAAACCACAAGCCCCGCTTCGTCAGATCCCGGCTTGCCTGCCACCGTCTCGGCTACAAAATTCAAAGCCTCGGATCGCCAGGGACTGACCGAATCCGAAATGTCCACGTTGTAAACCACCGACACCTGGTCACTGGTTCGAACCGCTCGGGGTTCCGCAAGTACCAGAATCAGTAAGCCACAAATCATCAGCCGTATAAATCCGGCCCAGGCACCACGCCGCGCCGGAAGCCCGGCATGCCCCGCCGCCTGCATCCACCAGACCCACGGTGCAAGTGACAGTAACAGCAGCATCCACGGACGCGTAAACTCCAGCTCCCGGACAATTTCCAACTGCGGATACGGAATGCCCCAGCGAGTCAGAAAGTTCAGATCCAGCCAGCCACGACCACTCCAGCGCAAGGCACTTCCCGAGGTCACAATGACCGTCGGCAGGATCGAAAAAATCAGCAGCGAAAAAATCAATGCAAACGCCGCCAGCGGCCACGCAGCAACCCAGCCAATCGGGCGGTGCGGCCGAGGAAAAATCCGGCGAAAAAGAAGCCTGACTCTACTCACGGGTTCAACTCCACAAGGCGATGATTCCCAGTATCCGCAATGAGTATACGACCGTCTGAAAGGACTGTCAGGTCCCAGGGCTGATAGAATTCGGTTAAATTACGGCCCGGGCGGCCGTACCGCCCAAGGATCGTCCCGTCCGGCCGCAACACGGTCAGACGGGCTGCCTTGTTCTCAATCACATAGATCCTGCCGTCCTCCAGCACTCGAAGATCATACGGGTACGCAAGAGGATCGGATTGGTCCGGTAAATGTACCAGTCGCAAAAATCGCCCGTCCTGACTAAATACCTGAATGCGATCGTTAAACGCATCCACAACAAACACTTCCCCATTCCTCAAGGCCAGTCCACTCGGACGCTGAAACTCGCCCTCGCCCGTGCCGTGCCGGCCAAACTCCAGCAAATAACGCCCCGTCACATCAAACTTCTGAATCCGCTGGTGATCGCCATATTCTCCCACGTACAGGTTGCCCTCCGCATCCTGAGCCACCGCAACCGGAAATACAAACTGTCCAGGCCCCCGACCCTCCGTCCCAAACATCCTGTCCACGCGGCCGTCCGGATGAAAAATTACAATGCGATGGTAATGAGTATCCGCGACGGCAATCCGCTCGTCCCGCAACTTCCAGATGCCCTCCGGATTGCCAATCCGTGACTCCGGCATCTTCCACTGCGTCTGCAATTTCCCCGTCCGATCAAACACCAGAACACGACCAGCGTCGTCCAGTACGTAAACCGTGTCGTTTTCGTCGGAATACAATCCGCGAGGAGCAGGAACGAATTGCTCAGATGCCGGTATCTTCCACACCGCAACACTCGATATCCACAATTCCGGGTCCACCACTCGTTCGCCACAGCCAACCAGGGCCACCAACAACAGAAAACAGCCAGCCATCAGGTGTCCAACAGACGCCCAACGGCCCGCAGTCTTTTCTCCGCTGTTCAAGGTCTGCTTCATACCCTTTACCGCCCCCCAGTCCCACTCACTCACTCACTCACTCACTCACTCACTCACTCACTCACTCACTCACTCACTCACTCACTCACTCACTCACTCACTCACTCACTC
>CAIYBH010000210.1 GCA_903924405.1 uncultured Planctomycetaceae bacterium
GTCAGGTACCAATAGTGCGGAGCACCCTTCGGGCCATTTGGCTATTGGTACCTGACCCCTTTTCTGCCGCACGGAGCACCCTCCGGGCCATTTGGCTATTGGTTCCTGACCCCTTTTCCGCCCCACTGCGATTAACCAAGGCTCTGTTTCAGTCGGCGTCGGGCAGCGGCACGGCGAACCATTTCGTCACCGAGGACTCCGATCAGAATCACTGCACCGATGATGGTGTATTCCAGTGACTGCGGAATTCTGAGCAGAGTGATGAGGTTATTCAGGATCTGCATCACAGCGGTACCGATGACGACACCGGGAATGGAGCCTTCACCACCGCGCAGGCTGCAGCCACCGAGGACTGCGGCGGCGATGGCATAGAGTTCGAAAGAGTTTCCGAAGCTGGAGGGTGAGATGGAGTTGAATTCGAGGGCGAACAGCATGCCACCGATGGCCGCCATCACAGCGCAGATGATGTAGGCCAGCAGAATGATGCGACTGGTGTTGATTCCGCTGAAACGGGCGGCTTCTTCATTGCGACCGAGGGCCAGCAGGTAGCGTCCCCAGATGGTGCGGGTCAGGAAGATGGTGGCCAGTGTGGCGAGTCCGATCAGCAGAAAAAAGGGAATGGGAATTCCGAACACAAGGGAATCACCGCGATACAGCAGTCCGACGCGACCGGACGCGACGGGCCCGAGGACCTGCTGAAGTTCGCCGAAGCCGGCTGGGTTATCATTGGTCAGCCAGCGTGACACTCCGCGGTAGATCAGCAGACCGCAGAGGGTGACGACGAAGGGCTGCAGTCGCAATCGGGTGATCAGCAGGCCGTGGGTCAGTCCGAGGGCCATGGCGACGACGAGCACGACGAGGATGGCGACGGGGATGGAGCAGCGCTGGGAGCGGTGCAGGGTGACGGCAAACGAGTTGTCGTGATATTTGGGGCCAGGATCTTTTGCCAGTTTCAGAGTGGTCGCGGTGGCTGAACGTTCGATGGCAACAATTTTCTGGACGGTCACAGCGCCATCCGGCTTGAAGATCTGCAGTTGATCATTGACGGAGGCGGAGAAATCCGGTGGCAGAGTGGCTTGCAGGGAGTCGGCGGTGAAGCTTTGAATGGGTGCTGCCGGAACGATGCGTCCGGATTTTTCATTGCGTGAGAGAGTTTCACGAACGCGCAGGCTGCCGTTTGGCAGCTGAGCATCGACTGTGAGCACGAGTCCTGAGCCGACGCCGCCGGTGTATCGGAGAGTGCTGCCTGGCGGGAAGGCGCTGGCCTGCGCTTCCGGATACAGAGCCTGTTCGGCGGCCACGATCTGTGTGACGTTGACGGCGTTTTCAGGCTGGTAATCGACCTTGAGCAGGATAGACAGAAGGACACCGCAGAGGCAGACCATGGAACCGATCGCCAGATCGATCCCGCTGGTGATGATGACAAAGGCGACGCCGATACCGAGGATGCCGTAGAGTGCGATGCGGCTGAGCAGATTCATGATGTTGTCGAAGTCGAGGAACTGGGAACTTCGGACATTCCACCAGGGATCTGAGGTTGCGAGAGTCAGGCTGGTGCACAGCAGGAGCAGCACCGTCAGGATGCCCAGAATTTTGCCCTTCATGACTGACCTGTCTAAAAACGGAATCCACAGAAGATTGCCTGTCACTGAGCAGCGAAGCGGGGAGGCTGTGCGTGGGTGTCAGGAGAAGAGTTCGTGAAAGATGCTTGAGGGATCAGGAGGAATGACCGGTGGCGAGGTGCATGATGGATTCTTCGGACAGTTGATCCCCGGGAAGTTCGCCGGTGATTCGTCCTTCATGCATGACCAGCACACGATCGCTCATGCCGATGATTTCTTCCATTTCGCTGCTGACGAACAGGACGGCGATGCCCTGAGCAGCGAGTTGGTCCATGAGTTGATAGATTTCCTGTTTGGCCCCGACGTCAATTCCTCGGGTGGGTTCGTCGAGGAGGAGGACTTTGGGTTTGAGTGACAGCCACTTACCGAGGACCACCTTCTGCTGGTTTCCTCCGGAGAGGTTACCGACGCGGTAAGTGTCATCCGGAGATTTTACTCGCAGTCGCTGGCACATCTCGGCGGATTGCGATTTTTCAACGCGGAAATTCAGCAATCCGGCGGTGGCATGGCGGTGAACGGAGGCCAGGCCGATGTTTTCGCGGATGGTCATATCGAGCACGACGCCCTGCTGTTTTCGATCTTCCGGAACCAGAGCGATGCCGGCGGCGATGGCCTGCTGGGGAGACGTGAGGGGCACGACGTGTCCGGCGACGGTGATGCTGCCGCTGAGAGGTTGATCCACGCCGAAGAGGGTGCGGAGCATTTCGGTGCGTCCGGCCCCGACCAGCCCGGCCACTCCGACGATTTCCCCGGCGCGAACGGAGAAGTTGAGAGCGTGTCGGGGCCAGGTGGAAGTGACGACATTGGTGGCCTGGATGGCGACATCACCGGCAGGGTGTGGTTTTCGGCTGAAGATTCGCGAGATATCGCGACCGACCATGAGGCGAACGAGACTGCTGTGGGTGACTTCGCCGCGTATCAGATGACCGGCATTTTCGCCGTCCCGGAGCACGGTCACGCGATCGGAGAGATCCTGGACTTCTGCGAGTCGATGTGAGATGTAGACGATGCTGACACCCTGGCTGCGCAAGTCGCGAATGACTTCGAAGAGTCGCAGGGATTCTGAGGTGGAGAGGCTGGACGTGGGTTCGTCCATGATGAGGACCTGAGCATTGATGGACAGGGCCTTGGCGATTTCCACCATTTGCTGCTGCCCCACGGTCAGGTCTTTGACGAGGGTATCGGGTGAGAGATTGAGACCGAGTCGTTTCAGCAGCAGGCGGGAAGCCTGGTGAATTTCTGATTTGCGGATCAGGCCGAACTGACGGGGTTCGCGTCCGAGGAAGATATTGGCCCCGATATCGAGATTATCGGCGAGATTCAGTTCCTGGTGAATCAGGGCGATGCCGAGACGCATAGCGTCACTGACGGAACGGAAGCGCTGGGGTTGTCCATTGACGAGAATTTCGCCATTGTCCTGCGCCTGGACTCCGGCGAGGATTTTCATGAGTGTGCTTTTGCCGGCCCCGTTTTCTCCGACGACGGAGAGGACTTCACCGGGGAGGACTTTCAGGCTGACGCCCTTCAGAGCCCGGACGCCGGGAAACGACTTGACGATGTCGCGGACTTCGAGGCGTGGCGGGGTGGGTGATGTCGTGGACATGCGGGAGTTACCGTGAGGCGTCTGATCGTGCTGAGCGCTGGTGTGCTGCATTTTTGGCAGCGGGAGTTGCGTTGTGCGGTCGGGTGAACCCCGAAACAGCGGGTGCAGGCAAATCCGGAACAGGGAACGATTGGTGTGCGGCGCGAGAGTCGATGGGGGTACGCAAAGAGGCGTGATTGGCGTCCCGGGAGCATCGAAGCGTTGTGGTGCAGGATGGAGCGGATCGCATCCTGCACCAGCGCGTGCGGCCTACTGTCCCTTGAGACGCTTGAGCTCTTCCCAGTAGGTGTCGACATTTTCGGCAGTGATTGCGCGAGGGGCGATGTCGATGTAGCGGGATTCGGGAATCACGCTCTGGTTGCCTTTGAGCAGCTCATTGAGGACTCGAACGGACTGAAAACCGTACTCATAAGGATTCTGAACGACGGTTCCGGCGCATTCGCCGTCGCGGATGGCCTGCAGAGTGACGTCATTTTCGTCGAAGCCTGCGAGGGCGATCTGCTTCAGTTTTCCGGCCTTTTTCAGGGCCTGGTAGCAAGCCGGAGGATTGTACTCGAACAGGCCGGCGATGCCTTTCAGATCGGGCCAGGTGACGAGTGCGTCTTCGGCCTTCTGGAGCGCGACTTCGGGCTTACCCTGATCGGTAACGGTCGCGACGATCGTGAAGTCTTCGCCCTTGATTTCGCCTTCGGTGGGGTCAAAGGCGTTGGGTTGTTCCTTGTAGAAGTCGATGGTGCGATCGCGTTGCATGAGCACATCGATGACACCCTGACGGCGGAACTTGCTGTTGTCCTGTTCCAGTCGTCCGATGCAGAGCAGCACCTCTCCGCCTTCTGGCAGGGCTTTTTTGAGGATTTCACCGCAGGCGCGACCAGCGGCATAGTTATCCATGCCGATGTAAACCAGTCGTTTGGAAGCGGGGGAATCGGAATCGTGGGTGATGAGCGGCATTTTGTCGGCGAGGCTGTTCAGCCATTCGATCTGGTTGTCAGCATCGAGCGGGCTGATGGCGATTCCCTGAATGCCGGTGGCGATGACGTCTTCCACCTTTTGCTTCTGCACGACGGCAGACGCTTCGGGGGGCATGATCACCTGCACGTCGATATCGAATTCTTTGGAGGCGGCGATGCAACCGGCCTCGGAAATCTTCCAGAAGTCCGCAATCTGATTGGTGACAAACGCGATGGACTTTTTGGCAGTGGGTTTTGTTTCTGAGGATTCTGTGGTGGCTGTCGGGCTGGAATCGGAGCCTTCAGCCGGAGCGGGTGGGTTATCCTGCACCTGACAACCGGTCAGCACCAGACCAAGGAGCAGCAGGAGTGAACGAGGTTTCATGGCGTGGTAATCCCTGAAAACGGACATTGGAAGAAGAAGTTCGTCGTTGTTGGATTCGGCCGGCAGCGGGAAGACGGGAGCCTGTTAACGCCCCCTGTTGACGCCGCGAATTGACCAGATGTTCGACCGGTTTTTGATGGAACGGCGAAGAATCTGAGCGTGGCGAACCACCACAACGGGCGGAAACGGCCTGCGGAAAGGTTCTCAGGAGGTAACCTTTGGTGCGCAGTCCGGAAGCGGAAACGATAGGTATGTCAGCGGGGATGGTCAAATCCAGCCCGACTTTTTGCCGTGCAGAATCACTGAAAGGGCGGGAATGTACAGGGGAATCCGGGGATGTCGCCTGATTTGGCTGGCATTTGCCGGATGGAAGGCGGGTCGGGGCCGTGAGCGAGCGGAAATCGGTTGGTCGGCCGGGGCCGCCTGCCTGACGGGTTCAGCTCTGGGATGTTTTTTCGGCGAGCGGAGGGTGTCAAAGCACCGGGACGTCTGTGTTTGTTAATATGCACCACAAAGTGTTCGTCTCGGTGGGCTGATACCGCACCGTTCGCCTGTTTGGGGAGTTTGCCGGGCCGCGGGCGAAGGGACCGCCCGGGGGCGAGAGCCGCGCCGCTGATCGTCGCGGTTGGGCGGCCGGAGGGTGGCTGGTGGCACGAAAACGGGCTCCGCTGCCAGTTGAATGGCCGCTGCCAGTTGAATTGGGAGTCTGCTTTGGTACATTTCCGGAGTTCTTCGGGGGAGATCTGCAGCAATGCACCTTCGAGGGTTGATCAACAGTTTGGTTTATCGGACCTGCTGGAAATCTCAATCAAAAACACCTGTGATGGTCAAGCATCGCAGGAAGCCTGAGAGTGCTCCTGATCTGGACAGGGTCGGGTGTGCTGGTAGTTGAAACATGCTGAATGCGGGATTTTGTCTACTGCTGTTGGTGATGGAAGCGATCGTGGTGTTATGGCTGCGATTGTGGAGCGTCGTTTGTGCGTGTCAGTTCGCTGGTGATTCGCGTGAAGTCTGCGAGTGGCCGGGGTTGGTGCGGGGCAGGGTGGCGTGTCTGATGGCAGGGTCTGAAGAAGCGGCGTCAGGTCGCCTCGCAAAAGTTCAGAGTTCAGGCAGTTTCGGAACGTGGTGGCGTGTGCTGGATTGTGTCAGATCCGAACACGGGCTGCGGGCCGGCTGAGAATGATGTCTCGTGGCCAGTCGGGGGCATCAGGGATTTCCGTTCCCTGAAACAGGGAGCGCAGGGGCCGTTCAAGATTAAGGGACGAGTCCATGGGCGACATGATCATCGGCCTGATCGCCGGGATCATCGGGGTGACAATCGGCTACTTTATTGATCGAGCGATCAAGGGGCGAGCCTGGAAAACCCGCGATGACATTCTGAAAGAAGCGCAGCGTGATGCAGAGAATCTGCAGAGGGATCACGAGCTGAAGCTGAAGGAAGAGATGCTGCGCCGGCGTGAATCGCTGGAAGCAAAGATGGAAGAAATGCACGGCCAGCTGCGTGATCGCGAGCGAGAGCTGGACCGGCGTCATGCTCAGATGGAAGAGCAGCAGGATTCCTTCCGCAAGAAGGAAAAGATGCTCCAGGGGACTCAGACCAAACTGGCGGACCGCACGCGTTCACTGGATGCGCGGGAAGCTGAGTTGAATCGGATGCTGAAGGAAGAGCAGGAGCAGCTGTACCGGATCAGTGAGCTGAGTCGTGAGCAGGCCACGGAGCAGTTGCTGAAGCGTCTGGATCGGGAGTTGTCGGATCAGACCGGCGCGATGATTATGCGTCATGAGGCTGAGGTCAAAGTGGAATGTGAGCGGAAGGCCCGTGAGATCATCGGGATGGCCGTTCAGCGTTACGCGTCGGCTCATACGTCAGAGACCACGGTTTCGACGGTGGACATTCCCAGCGACGAGGTGAAGGGGCGGATTATTGGTCGCGAAGGGCGCAATATCCGGGCCTTCGAGAAGGCAACGGGCGTGGATGTGATTGTCGACGACACCCCGGGCGTGGTGATTGTTTCGGCGTTTGACAACGTGCGTCGCGAGATCGGCAAAATGTCGCTGGTCAAGTTGATTCAGGACGGACGGATTCATCCGTCACGGATTGAAGAGATCGTTGCCGAAACCACGCGGGAGATGGAAGAACACATTCGTCGGCTGGGTATGCAGGCCTGTGAAGAAGCTGGTGTTCGCGGCGTGCACCCGAGAATCATGGATTTGATGGGGCGTTTGCACTTCCGGGTCAGCTACAGCCAGAACGTGCGTCAGCATTCGATTGAAGTCGCTCATCTGACGGGGATGATGGCGGAGCAGCTGGGGCTGGACGGCACACTGGCTCGACGATGCGGATTTCTGCATGACATCGGGAAAGCCGCGGATCACGAGATGGAAGGTGGTCATCCGGCGGTGGGTGCCGAGCTGCTGAAGCGCTACGGTGAGGGATCTGAAGTGGTGCATGCTGCGGCAGGTCACCACGATGACATTCGACCGGAGCACATCTACACGGTGCTGGTGGCGGCCGCCGACGCGGTATCCGCGGCACGCCCGGGGGCTCGCCGTGAGACGCTGGAAAAATACGTGCGACGTCTGGAAGAACTGGAGGCACTGGCCTGTGGTTTTCCGGGGGTCGATCATGCATTTGCTGTGCAGGCGGGGCGTGAGATCCGGATTATTGTGGATTCCTCGCGGGTGAACGACCGTCAGGCGGCGCGGATGAGCCGGGATATTGCGAGTGCGATTGAGCAGTCGTTGACTTATCCAGGTGAAATCAAGGTGACGGTGCTGCGGGAAACTCGCAATGTCGAGTTCGCTCGCTAGTGCTCTGTGAAAAGGGGGGTTCAGAAAAGGGGTCAGGTACCAATAGGTTCAGAAAAGGGGAGGTTCAGAAAAGGGGTCAGGTACCAATAGTGCGGAGCACCCTTCGGGCCATTTGGCTATTGGTACCTGACCCCTTTTCTGAACGCGGAGCACCCTTCGGGCCATTAGGCTATTGGTACCTGCCCCCTTTTCTGATCTGCTATACTAACCCGAAGCGCGAGCGAGGAAGTTTTCGAGTCACATTGGGGTTGGTTCCTCGCTGGCGCTTCGGGTTAGTATTCAATCGCAAGCCAGGCAGAACTTCAGCAAATGGAAAACGGGCAAACAGGAAAACGAGCCTTGACAAAAACGGTAGCTGACGGCGAATTGCTTCGAGACCTTTTGGGATACCTGAACTTTTCTCAGGGGCTGCCCAGCGCCCGTTTTCGGTTCTGTCTGAACGAATTGTTTCGTGAGAGTGAGCGTGCGTCCAGTCCGGACGTTCTGCGGGATTACCTGTTGGCAGAGATCGGGCGATTGTCAGGTTCGGGCGAGGCGGCGTTTGCGGATCCTGGTCAGGCGGTGTCGGTCGTCAGTCTGGTTCTGGGGGAAGTCTGGGCGGCCTATCGTCAGCATCACCGGGACCTGCTGGGGCATTTGACGGACGCGGAACTATTCAGTTCGTTTCTGCTGTCAAAGATGTTTGAAGCCGTGCTGGCCGCGCGAGCGGAGGCCGCTTCGGGTTCGTCAACTGAGTTCATGGCGGGTGTGCTGCAGAGGCTGAATCACTTTGTGGGTTATCGGCCGGTGGCGGTGCTGGAAAACGGGCGCCGTTCAGAAGTGTACTCGCAAGAGCGATTTTGTCCGGTGCCGCTGTATTTTGCGGACGTGGGCGTGGCGGTGGGCCAGTACGAGCCATTGATTGACTCGATGATTTCCTTCCTGAAGGCACTGCCGGCGGAACTGTTCGCGGGGACTCATTTTTCCCTTGACCGCCTGGCCGAGCTGTCACTGGATGTGCGGTCCCACGATCACTCGCACCCGGTCACCAAGCGGACGAACTATACATTTGGCGAGTGGGATCCGGACGAGATCGACACGAAGGGCTTTTATCGGCGATTCGTTGTGCGGCGTCTGATTCTGGATGCCCTGATGCACTGGGTAGAATCCGGCAGCAGCCAGATCCCTCGCAGTGAACGGCTGCATGATGCGTCTGTGGTGCTGGCGGGGACGATGCTGATGGCATCGTCGATAAGCGGGGCCGGACCGCAGACCTATGATTCGAATGTGTCGCTGACCACGTTGCTGCCAATTGTGGCCCGGCAGCGGGATCATTTTTATCAGTCCCTGCTGAATCTGGCGACGGGTGAGCGGGCGAAGCGGTTGAAGCGGTTGGCTGAGCAGACGCGGCAGCCGTTTGGTCATGTGCGGCACGATCTGAACATGTACTTATCCAAGTATGGAGCGGATCAGGTTCAGCACCGCCATCTCTCGTGGATTTTCGCGAGGATGGGGCATGAGGATGCCAGTCGGGAAGAGGCGTCGGTGATTCCGTGCCTGTCGGCTCGCTTTGAGACGGAAATTCATGCGCGGCTGGTGATGATTCCGCGGCTGTTGCGAACGGGTCAGGCGGATGAGTCTCGGCGGTTGATTTCGGAAGTGATGGGACTGCTGCAGCGTGGCATTCGGTGTGGCGGGTTGGTGGATCCGTGGAACATCCTGGGCTTCCAGGGATTATTTCCGTTGTTCTTTGCCCGGGAAGATTCCATCCCGGATTCCCGAGTGGAAGTGTTGCTGGAGATTGTCGGGCAGACCTTTGACGCCTGTGCTCTGATCATGAGTGAGGCGGCGGCGACGGGGCGGATGGATCTGCACGATACGGTTCTGCAGGATTTTCGCGAGTTGGCGGAGCAGTGGGACACGTATGCCACGACGACGGTGAATGATTTATCGCGTGTGGAAGGCGTGAAGTCGGTCGAAGCGGCCGTGCAGGTGGCGAAGGTGCTGGCGGCGTGGCGTGAGGCGGGTGAGTCTGCCGGTGACATTTCCTTCTGGCGGAACCACGTTGAAGAGCTGAATGCGACCAGCAGCTTTGCGCAGATCGTCACGGCTCTGCTGGATCGTCGCGATCATGTGGCGGCCATGGGCCTGCTGATGCAGTGGCTCAGTCGCGCCGAGACGGTGCCGCTGGAAAATGGCCCGCATTCGATTCACCGACTGTTGCATCGATTGCTGACATGTGTGTGTGAGCAATCCGACCCGGGCCTGTTATGGACCAGTCTGCGGCGGCTGTTTGCCTTTATGGAAGCCAATGCCGGGGAGTTCTGGGAGATCCCGCGGCTGAGCGAATTTGTGGCGCAGCGGAAGAGCAATCGTCGCGGTGGAAACCGTGGTGAAGACGATCTGGATCTTGAACACCTGTTTGATGACAAGGGCGACGAGGACGACATCCTTGGGGCTGCGTGGGATGAGGTGACTTATCGGGATTCCACGGACGATGGAAACGCATCGGACACGATGGACAGCGCGGCAGCGCCCGGAACGACTGAATTTGAGGTCCTGTATCGGCAGATTGAGCCGCGGCTGAAGTTTCTGCATACCGTCGGTTCTCTGTGGGGGATTGCCGCGGTCTGGGTTTCCCGCGCCACGGCGGGGACGGATGCGGCTGCCAGTCAGCGTGACAGTCTGCGGGACTGGCTTGCGGCAATTCGAGGTCGGCTGCACGGACTGGGAGAACTGGTCCGGGAAGTCCGTGACTATGAAATTGCGGTGATGGGCAGCGGTCTGGAAGGCAATATTGAATACGACATTCAGATGCAGTGTCGATTCCTGCTGATGCAGAATGCGTTGTCGACCACGGTTGAGTTTCTGATGGCGGAGCGATTGATCGGGGCGGTGATTGCCGAGGCGCCGCAGGGGGCCTCGGACACAGAGTCGCTGGATCACCAGATTTCAGAGATTCTGACAGCGGTCTTCGCCGGAAATGCGGAAGAGGCCAGTCGCTGTTTTCCGGGACTCTGTCGGGAATTGCGACGTCGCCCCCTGTTGTACGTTCCTTTTGAAAATGGTGGCCAGCCAGCTGCGATTCTCAAGGCGCGGACGCTGCAGTCGATCATTCGAGTGCTGCTCAGTCAGTTACCGCGGCTGGGATTGCTGGTGGAAACCTATGAGCTGCTGACGACTGCGTTTCAGATGGAACGCACCAATCGGCCTCATGGGCAGGCCGTCACCGAGTTTGATCGGCTGTTTCGGATTGGCTTAAGCAATTCCGTGGAAGCCGTGGTCTGTGCGGCCTCGCGAATGAAAGCCGAGGGGGCTCAGCGCGTCGCCAATGTGTTCAAACGCATTGACCGCATGATGGGGTCTTACGAAGGGCTGTGGCAACGTCACAGCGGTTCGATGCGATTGTCCATTGTTGAAGATCTGCATCAGGAAGATTTTGCCGAAGACGTGCGGTTGTTTATCGAGGGTTACGGGGAAGAGCTGTTTCACACCCGCATGCTGACTCTGGGAAATGCCCGGGCGATTCTGCATCACGGGGCGGAGAGTCTGTTCAATGAGCTGCGTGAGACCATCGGGCTGACTCAGAACGTCCGAATTCTGGATGATCTGGACAATGACCTGATTGATCTGGAGGATGCTGAAGAGCTGGCGGAGTTTGTTTACGAATGCGTCGTGGACAATTTCGATCGGTTCCTCGAGTACAACACGACCACTACCTACTCGGATTACGGCAATCGACTGTACTGTCTGCTGGACTTTCTGCGTGTTGAGTCTCTGTACGATCGCTTTGAATGGAATTCGGTGCCATGGCAGGTGGTGCATGAAATTCTGGTGCGTCGCGGTGAGCGGGATGTCGCCCAGGCGGTGCAGGATGATCTTGCCGGGGATACTCGGCAGGTCTGTGAGTCATTTGTGCAGGAGTTGTCCGAGCTGGAGACAGGTTACGGCGTCCGACTGCCGGCCCTGCATGATCACATTCACGAACGAATTGTGGGCGCTCTGCGACAGAATCAAATGGCCGCACTGGTCTCCCGGTCCATCCATTCGCCCGCGGGTACCGGGGCCGAAGAGTCTCGCGCCAGTTTCCAGGCGCTGCGGGCTGAGATATCCAGCTTTATGGCGACGCGGATTGGTTCCGGCATTGAGCCACCGGACTGGATGCAGCGACTGACCGCCGAGCTGGATCGGGTGCAGGAAGGACGCCCCGGCGGATTGACCGAATCGCTGATGGAAGGCGAATTCAAACGGTTGACTCAGAAGAATCTGGACGAGCAGATCGCCCGCATGCGGAAGATCCGATAGGGGGGAGCGGCAGAAAAGGGGTCAGGTACCAATAGTGCGGAGCACCCTCCGGGCCTTTAGGCTATTGGTACCTGACCCCTTTTTCTGCCCACCAACCTGCGACGGCTTATGCCTATGCATCAGCATTGCTGGCATCGAAGCAGGTTTTATAGAGGACTCCTGCGATCACAGCCCCAATGACAGGCGCGACCCAGAATAACCACAGCTGGGCAAGGGCCCATCCCTGCACAAAGATGGCCGGCCCTGTGGACCTGGCCGGATTGACAGACAGGTTGGTGACAGGGATGCCAATCAAATGGATCAGAGTCAAACCCAGACCAATTGCGATGGGTGCGAATCCCGCGGGTGCTCGCCGATCCGTTGCTCCCAGAATAATCATGAGAAACATAAACGTCAGCACGACTTCAGAAACGAAACAGGCGAGGATCGCGTATTTCCCCGGAGAATGGTCACCGTAACCATTGGACGCAAATCCGCCAGCCAGCGAAAAATCTGCCTTTCCCGATGCGATCAGATACAGAGCCGCGGCACCAGCGATACCACCTGCCACCTGCGAAATGACGTAGGGCACGAATTCTCCCGCTGGAAATCGGCCGCCAGCCACCAGTCCTGCCGAAACCGCCGGGTTCAGGTGACACCCTGAAATGTGGCCGATAGCGTAAGCCATCGTCAGGACCGTCAAACCGAAGGCCAGTGAAACTCCGACAAATCCAATCCCGAGATTCGTAGTGGCTGAGCCCATGGGGGCTTCAAACATGGCGGCCAGAACGGCACTTCCACAGCCTCCGAAGACCAGCCAGAACGTTCCAATAGCCTCTGCGACACAGCGTTTACCAAGTTGCATAATTCTTCACCAATCTAAGTTTCAGGGACAAAATAAAGAACAGGCACAAAAGGGGGGGTGGGGCAGAAAAGGGGGCAGAAACCAATAGTGCGGCGGCAGAAAAGGGGTCAGGTACCAA
>CAIYBH010000211.1 GCA_903924405.1 uncultured Planctomycetaceae bacterium
CAGAAAAAGGGGTCAGGAACCAATAGTGCGGAGCACCCTTCGGGCCATTTGGCTATTGGTTCCTGACCCCTTTTTCTGACCTGGACGTGAATTGTAGCATGGGCTACAATTCATCATGGGGCGACTCCGGTCCCTGGCGGCATCACTCGCCCGCTCTCGTGTCGGCCAGACGGCGCCGTTCGCAAGTTCCGGAGCTTTTCCCCGTCCGTCACCGCTCTGTCGCAGAACTTCAGGAGACTGGTCACCCATGGATCGCCGACAGTTTTCCGGTGGCCTTGCCGCACTCTGCATGGCGATTGCAGGCTGCCGTCGCAATGGCCCCGAAACAGAATCCGATGCTGATCAGCAACCGCTCAATGTAGTCGCTACAGTCGGTATGGTTGCTGATCTGGTTCGCCAGATCGGTGGTGAGCGTGTGCAGGTCACCCAGTTGATGGGTAGTGGCGTGGATCCGCATTTGTACAAGGCCACTCGGGATGATCTGCGTCTGTTGATGCAGGCGGACGTGATCGTCGCTGTCGGATTGCTGCTGGAGGGACGTCTGCAGGAGGTCCTGGCAAAGCTGAAATCCACATGCCGCGTGGTGTTTGCGGCCGATCAGATTCCTGCAGAATTGTTGCTGACGTCTGAAGAATCCGGAGGTCACCCCGACCCCCACGTGTGGATGGACGTGGATGCATGGTCGCATTGCTTAGCCGGGATCGCCAGCGCGTTGAGTGCGGAGCGTCCGCAGTATGCAGCAGAGTTCGACAGTCGTGCTCGCGAACTGGCGCTCGAGCTGCAGGGACTGCATGCGTATGGCGTGCAGAGTGTGGCCACGATTCCGCAGGATCGGCGTGTGTTAATCACGTCCCACGATGCCTTCCGTTACTTTGGTCGGGCTTATAGTCTGGAAGTGATGGGGATCCAGGGAATTTCCACAGAGTCTGAAGCGGGCTTACTGCAGGTGAATGCCCTCGTGGATCTGCTGGTGCAGCGCCGAATTTCCGCGGTCTTCATCGAAAGCAGTGTGCCGCAAAAAAATATTGCGGCGCTGATTGAAGGAGCACAGGCTCGGGGCCATCAGGTGTCCATCGGCGGCGAGCTGTATTCGGATGCCATGGGAGAGCAGGGGACGTGGGAAGGGACATATCCCGGAATGCTGGACCACAACATCACCACGATCACTCGCAGTCTGGGTGGACAGGTGCCTGAACGAGGCTGGGCTGAGCTCCGACTTCAGACGGGAGTTCAGCCATGAGTCAGACGTCGATTCCGCTCTCTGTGCAGGACCTGACCGTCGCATGGCATCGTAAGCCTGTGATCTGGGACGTCCAGTTTGATGTCGCTCCGGGGCAACTGGTGGGTATCATCGGTCCCAACGGTGCGGGTAAAAGCACGCTGCTGAAAGCCATCATGGATCTGGTCCCCAGAACATCGGGGCGTATCGAGATCTTCGGCGGTCCATGGAAACAGAATCGTCAGCGGGTGGGCTATGTTCCTCAGCGGGAAAGTGTCGACTGGGACTTTCCGGTCAGCGTCCTCGACGTGGTGACCATGGGACTGTACGGGCGGCTCGGCTGGTTTCGTCCGGTCCGAAAGCAGCATCGTGAGGCCGCCCAGCGGGCACTGGAGCGTGTGGGCATGGGGGCTCTGGCAGGGCGTCAGATCAGCCAGTTGTCCGGTGGCCAGCAGCAGCGAACATTTCTGGCCCGCGCACTGGTTCAGGACGCTGACCTGTACCTGATGGATGAACCTTTCGCTGCGGTGGACGCGGCCACGGAGCAGGCCATTGTGGAAATCCTGCGTGAGATGCGCGCTGCCGGAAAAACGGCCGTCGTCATCCACCATGACCTGCACACGGTAACCGACTATTTTGACTCTGTGGTTCTGTTGAACATGCGCGTTGTGGCTCAGGGAGCCACGTCGGACGTCTTCACCCGTGAGAATCTGGAACGAACCTACGGGGGTCGCCTGACACTGCTGGAAGAAGCGACTGAAGCCATGCGTCGCAGGGAGCGCAGCCTGTGACCATTGAGCCCCCTCGGCCACTGTGGCGTTTGCGTGGTCTGCTACTGATGGCAGGTTTACTGCTGTTAACCATGTCAGCAGGCCCCACAGCTCAGGGTGCCAGTCCGACAGAAGTGTCCAGTCCCGCAGGTTTCTCCCCGCAGCCGCTCATGGCTCGATTGCTGCGCGTGGTCATCCTGCAGGATCACAACACTCGGGTGGTGCTGTTGGGAACCATGCTGCTGGGAATGGCGGCAGGCATAGTGGGCTGTTTCACTCTGTTGCGACGTCGGGCTCTGACGGGCGATGCCCTGAGTCATGCAACGCTCCCGGGCGTGGGCCTCGCGTTTCTGCTGGCGCCGGCGTTTGGGTTGGAACAGAAGTCCCTGCCAGTGCTGCTTTGCGGGGCAGCAATCAGTGGCGCGGCCGGAGTTGCTGCGATTCTGTTCATTCGAAATCTGCCGCGACTGAAGGAAGACGCGGCGCTGGGAATTGTGCTGAGCGTGTTTTTCGGGGCCGGCATTGCGTTGCTGAGTGTGGTGCAGCAGTTGCCGGATGGACATTCCGCGGGTCTTGAGTCCTTCATCTATGGAAAAACGGCCTCAATGACGGCCGGAGATGCCTGGCTGATTGGAATCGCAGGTGTGGTTGCTGCAGGCATCCCGCTGCTGCTCTTCCGGCCGTTTCAACTGCTGTGTTTTGACGAAGGCTTTGCAGCGTCACGTGGGTATCCGATTGTCGGTCTGGACTTTCTGATGATGTCGGTGGTGGTGCTGGTCACCATCATTGGTCTGCAGGCTGTGGGACTGGTCCTGATGATTGCGTTGCTGGTCATCCCCGCGGCCTCTGCACGTTTCTGGACGGACCGACTGGATCGCATGCTGGCACTTGCGGGCATCAGTGGCAGTCTGGCAGGACTTTCGGGTTCCGCCATCAGCGCGATTTTTCCCGATCTTCCCTCCGGAGCGGTGATTGTGCTGGTGTGCAGTGCAATCTTTTTCTTCAGCATGACCTTTGGGCAGGCCCGGGGCGTCCTGACTCGAATCCTGCGACGTCGATCGCTCCGCCTCGCCATGGATCGAGAACACCTGCTGCGGGGCATCTTTGAGCTGTGCGAACTGCCGGCGGATTCCACGCTGACACCGGAACGAAATCCGGCCGCATCCATCCCGTCGCTGCTGGACCTGCGCACGTGGACAGCCTCCCAACTGCAGCGTCAGATTCGCAAGTCCGTTGCTGAAGGACTGGTCTGGCAGAATGCCGATGGAGCGATCGAACTGACGGGAAAGGGCCGTTCAGAAGCTGCGCGGCTTGTCCATCGTCACCGTCTGTGGGAGCTGTATCTGATCAGCCACGCCGATGTAGCAGCCAGTCGTGTGGATCAGGAGGCTGATGCCATTGAACACGTCCTGGAACCCGAGTTGATTGAGCAGCTTGAGGAATTGCTGAGGAGAGAACATCGCGGGCGGGAAATTCCGGCCAGTCCGCATCCTCTGGAATCCTCGCAGCGACCTGCCTCCACGATCGCCTCAGATGGTTCCACAACAGATTCAACAGCCAGCCGTAGCGGGGAAGATTCATGAATCTGCTTGCTCAATGGGATTGGTACTATGACGGCATGATTGTGCTGGCCGGAGTGCTTTGCGCTGTTGCCGCCTCACTCCCCGGGAATTTCCTCGTTCTTCGACGCATTAGTTTGCTCGGCGATGCTGTCAGTCATGCGGTGCTTCCGGGGATTGCGGTGGCCTTCCTGATCACGCACAGCCGATCCGGTGTCGCGCTGCTTCTCGGAGCGGTGCTCGCCGGACTGCTGACGGCCGTGCTGACGGAGTGGATTCGGGATACCGGAAAGGTCGACGAAGGCGCCTCCATGGGCGTCGCCTTCACAACACTCTTTGCCCTCGGTCTCGTCCTGATAGTTCAGGCAGCAGACAGTGTCGATCTGGATCCGGGTTGCGTACTGTATGGAATTCTGGAGGCGACACCTCTGGAAACCGTCACCGTCGGTTCGTTGGAGATCCCGCGTGTTGTGCTGATGCTTGGTGTTGTTGTTCTGATTAACGCCGTTTTCATTATTCTGTTTTTCAAGGAATTGCTGATCAGTTCCTTTGACCCCGGACTGGCCACCACCGAAGGATTCCATGCCCGAATTCTGCATTACCTGCTGATGGTGCTGGTGGCGGTCACTGCAGTGGCCAGTTTTGAAGCCGCTGGCAATATCCTGGTTGTCGCCATGTTCATTGTCCCTCCGGCGACGGCCATGCTGCTGACGACGCGTCTGAGCCGTATGATTCTGCTGAGTGCTGCGATTGCCGCGCTGTCTGCCGTCCTTGGACATGTTTCAGCACTCACAGTCCCCGTGCTGTTTGGTTTTCGCAGCACCAGCACCGCGGGCATGATGACCTTTTGCGCCGGGCTGCTGTTTTTTGTCGCCGCGTTGTTTTCGCCACAGACCGGGGTCGTCGTCACATGGGCGCGCCGCCAGCGACTTGCCATGCGCATTCTTTCTGAAGATCTCATCGCACTACTGTTTCGCCTTGAGGAACGTGCCCCTCGGCAGACCGTCCTTCCAGGAACGCTGTCGCGTGGTCTGCTGACCTCCCTGATGCTGACCAGAATTGCCATCGCCCGACAGAAACTCCGGGGATATGTTCGGACGTCCGAGCAGGGCATTCAGTTGACTGAGGCAGGACGGCAGGCCGCCGCGGCACTCGTACGCTCCCATCGACTCTGGGAAAATTATCTCGTCACTGAAGGCATCCATCTGGATGGAATTCACCGACAGGCCGAAACACTGGAACATTTCACAGACCGAGCTCTGCGGGATCGCCTGCAAACGCAGGGTTCTCTGGCCGACATCGACCCCCATGGCAGTCCGATCCCGGAAGAAACCATCGATCCACCAGGCTGAGATTTCCTCCTCTGACGCGGATAAAGGAAATACGGGAGTTACGGGAGGGCGCGGCGCCCGCCAAGCCGCAAGCCACGTTTGCGGCTCGCGTGGAACCTCGTGCTCGTGCTCGTGCTCGTCCCGCTCCGTCACCGTCGCGGCGCGTGGAATCCAATTGCGGCTCGGGGGGAACCTCGCTATCCCAAACAAATCGCAACCCCACGATTTTCTTTCGTGTGTTTCGTGTCTTTCGTGGTTCAAAAAAACGCAATACGATGTCGTCTGGAGCGCAAATCGCAACCGGCCGCTAACGCGTTGCCGCTCACAAAATGCGCCTCGGGTGGAACCTCACCCTCCCGGAACCTCACCATCCCGGAACGGGCACGTGTTTTCAGGTCACCGGATCACTCATGCAGTCTAAGTCGTGCCAGAATGTTTTCACGACACATGCCTTGTTCCCGCAATCCCCGCAGCGACTCCGCTCGATCCCGCTTCGCAAGGCGTTTTCCAGCGGCATCTTTCAATAAGCCATGATGGGAATATACGGGAACAGGTAAGTTCAGCAGCGCCTGCAGCAGTCGATGCAGATGCGTCGCCTCGAACAGATCTTCGCCGCGCGATACGTGCGTCACACCTTGAAGAGCATCATCCCAGACCACGCACAGATGGTAACTGCAGCCGATATCGCGACGCACCAGGACCACATCGCCCAGAACTTCCGGCTGCGCCCGCTGATCACCGCGTTGCAGATCCATCCAGCACAATTCCACTGGCACAGATTCCAGAGCCCGCTCCAGATTCAGACGCAGAGCATACGGATCTCCCCGCTGAACCCGGGCATTCACTTCATCTGCTGAGAGTCGTCGACAGGTACCGGGATACAACGGCCCGTCAATCCCATGCGGTGCTCCGCCGGCAGCCTCAATTTCACGCTGAATTTCCGCACGACTGCAGAAGCAGGGATACAACAATCCCCGCGACCATAAACCCTCCACCACGCTGCGATACTCAGGCAAATGCTCCGATTGACGACGTACAGGCTGCTCCCACCGAAGTCCCAGCCATGCCAGATCGTCCTGAAGGGCCGCGTCATACTCCGGTCGGCAGCGAGTCACATCAATGTCTTCGATCCGCAGCAGAAAACGGCCCCCGGACTGCACCGCCAGACGCCATGCCATCCACGCTGAATAAGCATGACCCAGGTGCAGAAAACCCGTCGGACTGGGAGCAAAACGCGTCACAAGCGTCCCGAAGTTCGGCTGCACAATGGGCTCATCGCGCAGTGATAAGTCCGCACGATCCGGAACACATGCAGGATCGCGAAGCTCGCCCGACACCTTATTCAACACAGGGATCTCCACGAAGATCATGCACCGCGTCAGGAAAAGTTCTCAGTCGCTGACAGCTCACATTCCGCTACGGGGCTACGCGTTCGAAGATCTCAGCCATCCGTCGGTGATACTCTGCCCGTTCCACATTGCTGCGTTTCTCATAAGCCGCAGACAACCACTGATGAGCCTGGGCGAGAGAGGGATCCAGCTCCAGCGCCTTTTCTGCCGCCTGGATCCCACCACTGAGATCACCGAGCTGTCCGAGCACATGTGCGTAGCGACCGTAATATCGCGAACGGGCGGGATTCAGTTTCAGCAGTTTTTCATAGGTATTCCTGGCAGACCGATACTTTCCCGATTCATGCTGCGCGGTTGCCAGAACTTCCAGCCCCACCTCATGCCGCGGTGACAGACTCAACATGGTCTCCAGAGTCGTCTCGGCGTCACGCAACTGGCCCCGCTGAATCAAGGCACGGCCCAGCGAGAACAGGGCCTCCACATCTTCCGGTGCTGTCCGCAGGGATTCCTTCAGCAAAGTCACCGCTTCCTCAGCCGCGGCCGCTTCTCCACCGAAGTAAGCCCGCTCCGAAAGATAAATCCCGCGTGCCCGCGCAATCTCCGCCGGATTCCCTGGTACCCCGGGTTCAGCAAAAGCCACGACGGGCCCACGCTGAGCATCCTCCACATCAGACGCTGACGGCGCCGGCTGAGAACGCCGCAGGATTCTGTGATCAGTCTGAGCCGAGTGCACATCGGCAGCCGGATAGGCTGCCATATGGCAGGCGACGCAGGAATCCCGACGTCCCTCAGCAACACGAACCTCGCGCGACTCAGAACATTCGGTCTGGCCAGTCGAATGACACTTCAGGCACTGCTCACGATACACATCGGCCTTCTGATCCGCTGTCGGAACGCCATGAGGATCGTGGCAACTGATGCAGCTCAATGCGCCCTGACTCTCCTGAAAACATCGACTCACATGCATCTGCTCAACATGACTAACAGCTCCGGCGGCCCCCGATTCGATGCCTTTCGTCTTCACAAAGACGGTCCAGACGTCAGACACGTGCATGCCCGGGCGAAAATCAAATTCACTCAACCCATTCTTCAGCACACGACGCTGCCCGGCCAGATGGCACTGATTACACACGGCATCCAGTCGCGCGTCAGTAAAATGGCCCGGGTTGATCACGGGATCCGTGCCGGTTTGTGTTGCCTGATCCAGCCTCTGCCAGGCAATGTGTGTTTCCCCCGGCCCGTGACACCGCTCACAGCCAATGGACTCCTCAGCAAACAATGGGTCCGCAAATCGATCCGGTTCGCCGGGGTAGGGCAGTGCTCGTCCTGAGTGACAGGAAATGCACGCGTGAGTGACGCGGCGTTCAAAGCGGTCGTGGAAATCCTCCGGATACCCCGGCGACAGTGCCCAGTGCGCGTCCTGCGTGTACCAGGTCACAGGTGACTGGTACAAACGCCCCTCAACATTGCGAAGGTAGGATCTTCCATGCACTCCGGATCCTACAGAAATATCGATCGGCACCCGCTGATCATAAATCAACTCGCCACTGTCACTCACCCGCTGCTCATGATGCCAGAACTCGTTGCCCTCACGCTCCACCAAATAGCGACGATTCCCAGCTGTCGAAAACTCTGCCTTCTGCAGGTCTTCGACGACAGGTGCCGTCGCAGTCCGGGATAACGTCAGACACATCGGATGCCCGGAATACCTGGCAAATACTTCCTCGTGGCACTCCCGACAACTTTCACTGCCAACCCAACCTTCCGCTGACTCCGGACTGAACGCCGGTGCAGCACCTTTAGTCGGCACAGCATTCGACTCAGCAACTTCCGCTGAACGCTCACAGCCAATGAAAACTACGACCAGCATGATCAACAATGCCGGACGAATCCTCGGCGAATCCCACCACAACTGACACCCTGAACCTTGCAGACTTTTCATCCTCAGAACTCCCGATAGCCGGAGACTCCCTCCTGTATCACAACGGAATTCACCCCTGGATCAATACTCAGTTCCTGAACCTGCCCGGACGGCCAGCGCACCTCGATGGTCAGCGTCTCGTTTGAGTTGTCCGGAGCAAAGCACAACACCCGCTCGTGCGTGGCAGCGTAGCTTGTGCCCCCCGGCAACTCCTGAACCAGTCGCTGATTATTCCATGCCATCGTTACGGAAGTGTTGTAGCCATTTCGATTGCTCTGCACACCCAATAACCGGATTTTCACTAACCGCCCCAACTGGGAGTCATTTCGCAGTAAGGCAGCAGGGGCATTGTGATGCACCACGCACATGTCCAGATCGCCGTCGGCATCAAAATCCGCGGTCCCGACCGCTCGCCCCACATACCTTCTCGTGAAGAAATCTCCAGGCTCTGCCGGACGCTCCTGCCACATCCCCACCGGCCTGGCCGTGCGCTGCACCCAGGAGCGCTCCCAGCTGCAGAACAAGGAGAAGGCGATGGCGCTGCTGATGGCCAAATTATTGGTGATCGCCCAGGAACAGCGGGCCGCCGAGATCGCCGATATCCGCGGCGATATTGTTGAGGCGGCCTGGGGCAATCAAATTCGCAATTATGTGTTTCACCCCTATCAAATGGTGAAAGACTTGCGCACCCAGCACGAGACCACCGACGTGCAGGGGGTGATGGATGGCGATCTGGATCCCTTCATCCAGAGCCTGCTGCACCAGGGGGTGGAGATCGCCGCCGCTGCCGCTGACTGAAAAATGTGCCACCTTGGCCTTGGCCAAGGGTTTTCCCAGAGCTTCCTTAAAGCCTGAGCTAATCAATTGATTGTTATGAGCGATTGACTGCTATGAGCGATCCCGTTAGCGAGCCCCAAGCCAGTGAAAAAAATGCCAGCTTCGTGAAGCTGGCGATGCGCAACATGGTGCGTAAGGGGCGCCAGAGCCTGGTGCACTTCGGCCTTACCGCCTTGGGGCTCAGTGGTTTTCTACTGCTGATCGCCTGGCTGGGGCGTCCGCAGTTGCCGGGGGGCTGATCACCGTGGTGCCAGCCAATCCCCAGCAGCAAACTCAGCATCAAACTCAGCAGCAAATTCAGACCCATACCGCCTTGCCCGAGCTGGATCTGGCCTTTGACGTGGACCCCGAGCTGGAGCTCTCCCTGGCGCTGACGGCGGGGCTGCTGGCCGATCCGCTGGCGGGGGCCGACCGCTGGCACGGGTTGCTGAGTGATTGGTTGGCGGCGCTGGTGGCCGAGCTGCCCGAGCGCTTGGCGGCCCCTAGTTACTGCCTGGGCCTCAGCCTGGTGGGCGATGCCGAAATCGCCGACCTCAACGGCAGCTGGCGCCAGCAGGCCCAGCCCACCGATGTGTTGGCTTTTGCCGCCCAGGACGAGGGCGCCGATGGCCTGCCACCGCTGCCGCTGCCCGCCGAGCTGGACGACGGTGACGGGGAGCCCCTGGAACTGGGCGACATCGTGATCTCCCTGGAGACCGCGGCGCGCCAGGCCGGCGATCACGGCCACAGCCTGGAGCGGGAACTGCTGTTCCTGGCCAGCCACGGCCTGCTGCACCTGCTGGGCTGGGATCATCCCGATGAGG
>CAIYBH010000212.1 GCA_903924405.1 uncultured Planctomycetaceae bacterium
CTGCAAAGCCGTTAATGTGGCGAGTCGACAGAGCGGTTGTGGGACCTGTCCATCGCAGGGACAAGTCAATCAGCCAGAAAGAGTTCGTCGGTATCCATGGCGGTTCGCAAGCTGGTCACAGAGCAGGACCAACAGGATCGGCAGGACACATTCGTTTCAGGTCACGCAGTTGGTTCACAGCGGACGCGTTAACGACGTCGTATGCGACGTCAGAAGTCGCGCGCGACGGTCACGTGGGCCTCGACAGCAGCATAAAGTAGAATGTCCCCCTTTTGTGATTCGCGAGATATCAGTGGCGGTAGGGCGGTGGGCATTCTGGTAAAAGCCTCAGGCGTCCACTTGACGTCTATGCGTTTCAGCGGGAATATGGGAGGCTGCGAAAACTTCGAATTTCGTTCCCACCACCGAATTTCCCTCGAATTGGTTCGCCTGCTGCACGACGATAGTCATTTTGCAGCAGTCATTCCACAACGCTGATCCACGTGTTCGCTGGTGTCATCACTCGTTGACAAAGTCGTGTTGAACCAGCAATCCGGTCAGTACGACTGAATCCCCCCGAAAAGACTCCTACCCTGGGTGCCGATTATGCTGAAGATTCTGGGTGCATCGCATCGCTACTGTGACGGCGTGTCCCGACGGTCCTTTCTGCAGGTCGGGGGACTTGCGGTGGGTGGACTGACGCTGGCGGATCTGATGGCCGGCGACGCAGCCTCACGCGAAAAGCGGCATAAGTCGGTGATCATGGTTTACCTGTCCGGCGGCCTGCCGCATCAGGACACCTTTGACCTCAAGCCAGACGCACCGGCGGAAGTGCGTGGTGAATTCCAGCCCATTCAAACCACCGTCCCGGGGACTCAGTTCAGCGAGATGCTGCCCAAACTGGCGATGGTGGCTGACAAATGTTCCGTGGTCCGTTCGATTGTTGGTCAGCGTGATGAGCACTCCAGCTTTCAGAACCTCACTGGATTCACCATGGGTGAAGTGCAACGCGACGGGATCCCGAACTTCGGATCCGTGATCGCTCAATTGCAGGGCCCCGTGAACGCGGTGACCCCACCGTTCGTGGACTTGTTTCCCACGATGCAGCACCGGCCTTACAACAGCACAGGGGCTGGTTATCTGAGCAGTGCTTACAACCAGGTACGGGCTGACGGCGAGGACCTCGCCAGCATGCGATTGCGGTTTGTCGAGAATCAGCAGTTTCAGGGACGTCAGACGCTCCTGACGCAGCTGGATTCGTTCCGTCGGTCAGTGGATGCACGCAGTCTGGACAACATGCAGGAGAGTTATCGGCGGGCCTTTGATGTGCTGACCTCATCAAGACTGGTCGATGCGATGAATGTGGAACAGGAAGACCCGGCAGTACTCGCCATGTACGGCCGCGGTTCTTCAAAACACCTTGGCGACGGGGCGCCGTTGTGGAATGACCAGCTGCTGATTGCTCGCCGTCTGGTGGAAGCCGGTGTGCGAGTTGTCACGGTGGCTTATGGATTCTGGGACACACACGGCAACAACTTCGGCCACTGCCGGGCTCATCTGCCCACGTTTGACACCGGCATTGCCGCGTTGATTCAGGACCTGCACGCGAGGGGGCTGGATCAGGATGTGACGCTGGTGGTCTGGGGCGAATTCGGACGCACGCCGAAGATCAACGACAAGGCAGGTCGCGACCACTGGGCTCCTGTGCAGTCTGCGCTGTTCGCTGGTGGCGGGATGCCGATGGGCCAGGTCATTGGTTCTACGGACAAGATTGCGGCCTATGCCGCCGACCGTCCGATTCATTACCGCGACGTATTGTCCACCATCTATCACAATGTGGGAATTGACAGCAGTAACTACATTCGTGACGCAGCCGAGCGCCCGATCCGGATTCTTCCGGAAGAAGCGCGTCCGATCCGCGAATTGGCACCGACCACCTGAACAGTACGCGTGGTGTGCCGCAAACGGGAGGGCGAAGTTCCACCTGAGCCGTATAGATTTTGTGAGCGGCAACGCGTTAGCGGCCGGTTGCGATTTGAACGGGAGGGCGAAGTTCCACCTGAGCCGCATGCGTGGTTTGCGGCAAAGGGTTATGGCAAAAAGGTTATGGAAAAAGGGTTATGAAAAAAGGGTTTGCGGCTTGGCAGGAGCCGCGCCCTCCCGTTGACCTCGCCCGCCCGTTGCCGCGCCCTCCCGTTGACCGCCCCCGCCCGTTGTTCTTGATTGCGACAAAAGGGGAGGGCGAAGTTCCACCTGAGCCGCAACCCAGGTGTGCGGTAAAGGGTTTTGGCAAAAAAAGGGTTTGCGGCTTGGCAGGAGCCGCGCCCTCCCGTTGTCGCGCCCTCCCGTTGTCGCGCCCGCCCGTTGACCGCCCCCGCCCGTTGCCGCGATCTTCCGTTATTCTGCCCTCTGAATTACAGGGCTTTCAGCACTTCGTCGCCCATGGCGGTGGTGCTGATGGAGGGCCCTTGTCCGGCGATGTCCCGAGTGCGATGGCCGGCTTTCAGAACCGTATCCACCGCCGCTTCAATCGCATCGGCCTCTGCGTTCATATTCAGTGAGAATCGCAGCATCATGGCGACTGCGAGGATCGTGGCGAGTGGGTTGGCGACGTTTTTTCCAGCGATGTCAGGTGCTGACCCGTGAATGGGTTCAAACAGTCCCGGGCCGCTGGAACCAATCGACGCCGACGGCAGCAGGCCGAGTGACCCTGGAAGCATGGAGGCTTCGTCGGTGAGGATATCGCCGAACAGGTTTTCCGTGACCACCACGTCAAAGTCACGCGGGCGCGAAATCAGGTGCATGGCCATAGCATCCACCAGCACCACGTTGTACTGCAGGTCCGGGAATTCCGTTTTGATCAGACGCTCGGACACCTGTCGCCACAATCGGGAGGCTTCGAGAACGTTGGCCTTATCAACCATCGTAAGCTTTCCGCGGCGGCGGCGGGCGGCTTCGGCAGCCAGTCGCACGACGCGTTCAATTTCTTCGGTGGAATAGATCATCACGTTCCACGCTTCTTCGCCGCTGGCATGCGGACGACGGCCGGACTCGCCGAAGTAAATGCCCCCGGTCAGTTCGCGCACAAACAGAATGTCGGTTCCCTGCACGATGTCGCGACGCAGGGGTGAAGCATCAAGGAGTTCGTCCCAGGTTTTGGTGGGACGCAGATTGGCAAACAGGCCCAGCTCGCGACGAATTTTCAGCAGCCCGGCTTCCGGACGGGTTTTGGCCTTCGGGTCATCCCACTTTGGTCCCCCCACAGCGCCCAGCAGGACGGCATGAGACGCGCGGCAGGCCGCCAGCGTGCTTTCCGGAAGAGGATCGCCACAGGCGTCGATCGCACAGCCACCAATCAAATGCTCAGTCATCTGAAAAGTGTGACCGAAGCGTGAGGCCACCTGTTCGAGCACTCGGCGGGCCTGAGCAACAATTTCGGGGCCAATCCCGTCTCCGGGCAACAGAACAAAATCGGCATGCATCAGAAAATCGCTCCCTGATCCGTGTCCCCGACAGAGTCCGCGGATCGATGGTGGGCAACTGCCCGTGAAAGGTTTGAGAATTTTCATAGATCCCGCACCGTCGTTTGTGCTGTTGTGCCAGAAGTGGCAGCGACGGGCGAGTGAACGTGGGCAGACCAGAGCCTTCCGGGGAAAAGCGAAGATTTCCGATTTCCCCACGCAGGCCGTCTGACCGAGAGGCGGAAAGGTTACGTTTCCGAGGGACTGATTCAACCACAACGGGGCCCGGAAAGGGCGAATTGTTGAGAGAAGCTGCGGAATCTGTGCAGTGGGCCCCCAATTCCGAAGGTACGGGCCGGGCAGGATCTGCAGTGTGATCAGAGGAAATATCCAGCGTCTTCGGTTATCCTCCGCGCGGCGTCAACCGGACAACCTTCGTCCTGCCCTCACTTCAGGAAGCCTTCCTGTGGCCGAAAAACGTGATTTTGACGAGTTTCTGGAGAAGTTTCACCGTCATCATGAGGTGATGGTGGAGGAACTTCACAAGGTCATC